>JAISWV010000325.1 GCA_031270755.1 Synergistaceae bacterium | reverse complement strand
ATAGACGTTTTTCCTCTGTTTTAAAGAAAGTCAACGGCTCTAAAACCGACAGGAGGAACCATGAAAACAGCGCTTATCACAGGTGTGACGGGACAGGACGGGGCATATTTGACATCGTTTCTTTTGAAAAAGGGCTACTGCGTGCACGGCGTCAAGCGGCGCAGTTCGCTTTTCAACACGGCGCGTATCGACCACCTTTACAAAGATCTGCACGAAGAGGACCCGAAGCTGATTTTACACTACGGGGACCTGACGGACTCCAGCAACTTAGTGCGGATCATCCAACAGGTGCAGCCGGACGAGATCTACAACTTGGCGGCGCAGAGCCACGTGAAGGTGTCCTTCGAGACGCCCGAGTACACGGCGAACTCCGACGCGGTGGGGACGCTGCGCATCCTGGAGGCCCTGCGCATCTTGGGGCTGGAGAAAAAAACACGTTTTTACCAAGCCTCCACCAGCGAGCTTTACGGTAAAGTTCAGGAGACGCCGCAGAAGGAAACGACTCCCTTTTACCCCCGCAGCCCCTACGCGGCGGCCAAGCTTTACGCCTACTGGATCACGGTGAACTATCGCGAGGCCTATGGCATGTTCGCGGCGAACGGGATCCTTTTCAACCACGAGTCGGAGCTTCGGGGCGAGACGTTCGTGACCCGCAAGATCACCCGCGCCGCGGCCCGGATTGCCCTGGGGCTTCAGGAGCAAACGTGGCTGGGGAACCTGAGCGCCAAACGAGACTGGGGGCACGCGGAGGACTACGTGGAGGCCATGTGGCTTTTGCTGCAGCACGACAGGCCCGACGACTTCGTGATCGCCACAGGCGAAACCCATTCGGTCCGGGAGTTCGTCGCTCTGGCCTTCCGCGAGGCGGGGATCGAGCTGGAATGGCGGGGGCAGGGGTTGGACGAAAAGGGCATCGACGTCCGGACGGGACGCGCACTTGTGGAGGTGGACCCTCGCTATTTCCGCCCCACGGAGGTGGAGCTGCTTTTGGGCGACCCCTCGAAAGCGGAACGGCTGTTGGGTTGGAAGCGCAAGGTCACGTTCCAGGAACTGGTGCGGCGGATGGTCCGGTACGACCTGGAGCTTTTCAGGAAAAACGCGCTGATCCGCGACGCCGGTTACGAAATCTGTTATCCCTTGGAGGAAGACTGACAAACCGGGGATTGGAAGGAGATAGAGAGGGGACAGCGGCAATGAAAATTCTCGTCATTGGCGGTACAAGGTTTATCGGCCCTGCCGCTGCGAAACATTTGGAAGAAGCGGGTCATAATATAGCTTTGTTCCATAGGACTTATAGGCCCGAAATCCCTTACCGGCAGATTCAAGGGGACTGTGAAATCGTCGATGAACTTCGTAACGGCATTCAGGCAATGCAGCCGGATGTGATCATTCACGCGGCAGCCATGTTTGAGCGCCAGATAAAAGCCCTTGAACAGGCGCTTTCGGGCAAGAAAACCCGCGTGATCCTCCTGTCCAGCGCGGACGTGTACAAGGCGTTCGAGGTCGTAAACAGGCTCTCGGACACGCCTGTTCAGCCTGTGCCGATTCATGAGCGGTCGCCGCTTCGCGAAACGCTGTATCCGTATCGCGGACGGCGCTTGGATATGGATATAGCCCATGACTACGAAAAAATAACCGTAGAAAGGGCGGCGCTTGAAAGTCCTATCATCGATTCCGTTATATTGCGCTTGGGCATGGTCTACGGAGAAAATGACTACAACCATCGTTTTTTAGAGCCGATTCGAAAAATGCGCCGAGGCGATAAAGCGATCGAGCTGCCCCGAATTATGGCTGACTTTCGAGCTTGCAAGTGCTATGTCGAGGATGTCGCTCACGGCATCAGATTGGCGGCGGAAATCGGCGCTTCGGGTGAAGTATATAATCTTGCCGCGCAGGAAGTCTTGTCCGAAATAGAACGCGATGATGTCGCGCCAGCCGGTGGACGTGACGGCCACCCCGATACCCCCCCGAGGGCGCACCCCAGGCTGTTGCCGAGAATCATGATGCGCCGCACGTCGACGCCCACCAGGGCCGCCGTTTTTTTATCCATCGACACGGCCTTGAGCTGCATTCCCGTCCGGGTTTTTTTGAGAAAAAACCAGATACATACCGATAAAATGCACAAAAGGACGATCATGAACATCTGCATCGCCATGACGCGAACGCCGCCCAGGATCCAGACCTCCGTAAAAGCGTCGGAGACGAACATCTGATCCATGCCGAAGACCACCTGAGCCCCGCTGCGCATGGTGGTGCCGAACCCGATGGTGCAGATCAGCCAAATTTGCCGGGGTCCGTTGGGCTATTGCCTGTAGCACACCAGCTCGATGATGATTCCCAAAAGCCAGCAGCCGAAAAAAACCGGAGAGCAGCGCCATATAGATGCTGCCCCCGAAGGCGGCAAAAGTATAGTAAGCGCCTACGAAAGCGCCCATCATGATCGTATCTCCAAAACCGAAGGTGACGAAACCCAAATTTCCCTGGATCACGGCATAGGCTCTGGCCATCAGCGCGTACATCGACCCCTGCGCCACGCCGTCGGTCAAAATTTGAAGGACGTAGGTCAACCCCATCACACCCGCTTATCCGCGATGCTCTTTCCCCGTTTCTTCGACGCAGCGCCGAACGAACTTCAGCCGCTCCATGACAGTACGCGGAGAGGCCACGCAGCCTGGGCCCAAGATAACCCCTTTTTCTCCGCCGTTCCACGTTTCGCGGACCTGAGCGCGGACCTCGTCGTCGGTGCCGTCGGTAAGGGTCTTTCTATGGCTCAAGCCGCCGATAAAGGCCTTGTCCGGAGTCATCGCCCTGGCTTCCTGAAAGCTCGGGCCGTCGTCCCGGTCGTGCCAGTTGAGGGCCTGCACGGGGTAGTCCATGAGTTCCTCGAACCAAGTGTCCGCGCCGTGGATATGCAAAATGTTGAACCAGCTCTTGCCGCCGAGGGAGTTCAAAATCGGCAGGTCGTAAGCTTTGACGAAATCGGCGTGTTCTTTGGCCGTAATTTTTCGCGTGGACATTTGAGTGGCGAAGAAAACTCCATCGGCTCCCCCTGCGACGGCGGCGTTGGCGTACTCCATGGTGGTTTCCATGATGACTTCGAGCCCGCGTTTCACCTTCTCGGGGCAGATCCGCATATGCTCGATCAACGTCGCCTCCGATGCCAATTTCGCCGCCGTGGTCATGGGGCTGAACACCGTCTGGACCAGGGGGACCACTTCCTTGCGCATTTCCCGGAACAACC
>JAISWV010000322.1 GCA_031270755.1 Synergistaceae bacterium | reverse complement strand
CCGGCGGCGGCGAGCCTCGCGATTTTCGCACTGTGCGGATGGTGGTTTTACTCCAGATCTTTGTACAAAAAAATGGTGAACGTCATTTGTGTTCTCGCCTTCGTCAATGTCCTGATTTTCTCACGGGGCTTCGCGTTGAAGGCGGAAGAGGATTCCTACAGAGACTCGGCGGCGGTGATTCAGGAGTATCTTTGCCCCGAGGACGATGTCATTGCGTACAAAAACCTCGCTCAAGGCTTGGGGTTCTACCTGAAACGGCGCGTTGTTCTGGCGAATGCCCTGGGTGAACTTGAATTCGGCGCGCGTCAGGAGAAAGATCCGCGCTGGTTCATCGGTTCCCGGGAGCTTAAAAACCTGTGGAACGGGGACAGGCGCGTTTTTTTGGTCGTCGAGAAGAAGCACGTGAAAGAAATCGAACAACTGCTGGAGAAAAACGTAATCCGTCTGAATCATAATCAGAATAAAGAGGATGGTCAGAATAAAGTCGTCCTGTCGAATCGTTGAATAATTTGACAAAATGGTCCACGCATGTAGAATTAAAGGGGTATACGCAAAATGACAGGAGACGATCCCATTGTCCACCGCAAAAATAAAGAGGCTGCCGGACGCGGAATTCGAGATCATGAAGATCATATGGCAGAATACCCCGCCTGTGGCTTCGTGGCAGATCATGGAAAGCTTGGGGGCGGAGAAAAAATGGAAAATACAAACTGTACTGACAATGCTCGCCCGGCTGGTCGAAAAAGGTTTTTTGAGCAGCGGGAAATTCGGCAGAGAAAGAAGATATACGCCGGTCGTCTCTGAAAAGGAATATTTGCGGGTGGAAACAGGAGATTTCATGAAACGGTACTTGGGAAATTCTGTAGGGAATCTCATAAAGACGATGTACGCCGAACAAAATCTGACCCAGGAAGAAATACAAGAACTGAAAGAATGGTTCGCGGAAAGGGCATGACGGAAAATGGCGGATTCCGTTTTGTGTTTTCTTTCCGCGGCCCTGGTAATGTCGGTGATCGCGCTCGTACCGGCGGCTTTCAACATGCTGTTCAGAGAATCGCTTTCGGCGGGAACCCGCTACCTGATGTGGGTGGTGGTTTTGATAGGGTTCATCGCTCCCTTTCGGCCCGTCGTCGGCGACGGCTTGGTTTCCGTTCCATTTTCCACGCCGGCGCCCGGAAGTTTTGAAAGCCGGCCCAGCCGGCTCTCCGCAAAGACCGCGCCTGACGCAGAACTCTGCAGCCTCGTCAAAGCGGGTCGCATCGACGTGCCGCGGCTGCCTTTTCTGTTGCTTCTGTTTTGTGGATTGACATGGGTTTCGGTTTCTTTGGCGATTTTTTGCTATCACATCTGTTATCCCTTCAATACGATCACCGGTTTGAAATGATCTGTAACTTCGACGAGAAGGCCCTTTTGAGCGGCCAGTACTTTGTCGGCGTTTTTGTAGACCCACGGCGCCTCGTCGATGACGCCTTTGTCCGTGCGGCACACGATGCCGTACATGGCTTTTTCCAGCCGCCGCACGCCTCCGGCCTTGTCGGCATCGCTCCGTGACAGCTTTCGCCCGGCGCCGTGAGACGCGGAGGACAAAAATTCCTCGTTGCCCAATCCCAGGGTGATCCACACCCCGTCCCTCTGGTTCGCCGGTATGATGCCAAGCTGCCCTTTGTTTGCGGGGGTCGCCCCTTTGCGGTGCAGCGCCATGTTGTCTTCGGTCAATACGGCATGGTTGTGATTTTCGTTCACCATGACCTCCGGAGACAAAAAGTGATTCACCCGGTTCCCAAGTTTCAGGGCTTCCAATGTGCGGGCCGTCATAGCCTTTCGATTGGCCAGCGCGAAATCCAGCGCCCAGTTCATGTCCGTGAGGTAAGCGCGCCCAAGGTCGCCGTCCAGCGGCAAAAAACGTCCTTTCTTCATATACCACGAGGCAATCTCGTAACCGGCCCTGCGGGAACCGGAATGGACCGTCACGCCAACCATGCCGGTCGGGTTCACTCCTATTTCGAGAAAATGGTTGCCGCTGCCCAGAGTACAAAATTGCGTGTGAAGAAAGCGCTTCAGCTTGTTGTCCAGAGCCTTGTCGCCGCAGGCCGATCTGAACGCGAACCCACCGTCAATGTTCGCCGTTTTGCCCTTCCCCGCCGGGATGATTTCTTGGATGCGGTCGAAAAATTTTTTTCTCGCGTCCATCTTTTCGAGGCCGAGCTCTTTCAGTGTCGCGCCGGTGTTCACGTGGCACATGCCGCAGCCTATGTCATATCCGACAAACGAGGGAGAGACGACGCCGCGCGTGAGAGCGACGCCTCCGATGCACAAATCGTATCCGGGGTGGACGTCCGGCATGATCGCGAGACGTTCCAGTTCCGGCAGGGCGAGCACGCGAATGATTTGCCGCTGGGCTTCCAGCTCTATCGACTCCCAGGGTACAGTGAGTTTCAATTTCGGGTGTATCATTGCCCGATCCTTTCGGAGGTCAAACGATCTCGTAGGTCATCTCGAAAATTTCTTGAGCCACGATGCCATAGTTGTTGGGCGAGTACTGCAGCAGCCAGTCGTGTGCTGCCCCTTGCAAAATGCCCCTGTCGTCGGAGAGCTCCACCATAAAGGGCTCTTCTACCTGCAGAGCGAAAGTGGGGAAGGCTTTTTTGCTGTATTTCCCGTCTTTTCCGGGCACGGTGTCCTCGATGGGAAAGTAAAACTCTTGGAAATGCTGAAACGCCACGGGCCACGCTTCGTCTTCATGGCCTTGGAGCAGCGCGTCACCCTTCCGGTAGGCCACTGCCCCTTCCCGCGTTTCCAGCACACCGTCCTCGAACGCGAAGGTCACGGGGACCGGAATGTCTTTCTTTATGGCCTGGACGCAGCAAGAGTCGGCGGAGATGTCCTCGCCGGTAAAATCCCGGATATAAAGCCCATCGAACACATCGGCGGTGACAACGTACAAATCGTCGGGAGAGCGTTTGACGATCCAGTCGTATATATCTCCCAGAAGATAGTTTTCCGCGTCCCAGAGGGTAAAGACCTTGACGCCGCTTTTGAGCCGCACGGCCGACACGTGAGCGCCCCCTCCGACGCAGGACTTGGCGTACTGCAGCAAGGGAATGCGCGCCCCTGCGTCGTGGTCCAAAATTGTGGGCGGATAGGAGAGGGGCAGCGTGAAACGCTCGTTGGTGACGGTGTAGGCTTCCTCGAATTTCGCGCGCTGCATCGGATAAACCTCGCCTTTGATGCCGATCATCAAAATCGTGTCTTCGTTGGCCGTGATGTCCACGTCGCCCTCCAACATACGAATCTGGAGTTTTGTCGTCCGCTTTTCGAACAACT
>JAISWV010000312.1 GCA_031270755.1 Synergistaceae bacterium | reverse complement strand
CAAAAGCCTATACTACTGATGATGAATACAATGTCAGACCGCGTTTTTGCATATGTCTAGGAGGCAGGAGGCAATTATGAAGCTGAATCTGGATATTATTCGCGATTATCTGCCTGAGTGCTACCAAGCAAAGCGCCGTGGGCCAGACAACCTTGTGATTTTTTGGGGACGGCCGGTTTTTTATGAAGTTGGATGCGTAATGGAAGAAAACACGCTATATGTTGTACGGGCGGATGCCCTGCCACATACGCTTCCACCGGAAAATACCGCTGTGATTTGTATTGGTAACGTACTTTCCCGTGAATGGCTGGCTGGCAATATACATCTCCTAACAGTTTCCAGTGGATTTTCTGTCTCCAAAGCATTTAATGCGATTCAGGATATTTACAATCATTTTGACGATTGGGACCGTGCACTTCTCAAAGAATTGGGCAAAGATCTCGATTTTGATATCAATCGTATTATCCAGCTTGGCATGGAGGTGCTGGAAAATTCGTTCAGTGTTTTGAACCCGTCTTTAGAAATCATTCTCTCCGCGGAATTTATGCATCAAGAAAGCGGCATGGCAGAGATTGTGGTCAGCAATAAATCTCGTATCTTAGCACTGGAACAGATGACCTTTTATATAAAAAACTGTGCGTTGGAGAGACATATTCGTGTCCCTTATATCTCCTCATATATGACACCTTCCGCTGAAAATGTACGATCATATTGCTACAATTTGTACACCATAGATTGCCTTGTTGGCCGTGCCTGTGTTACTGAGCGCAATCGGCCTTTCCGAGAAAGCGATTATCCGTTAGCGGATCTTTTTTTTAACTATTTTTACCAGGCTTTTTTGAAATATTTACATAGTCAGCAAAAGGCAGAATCGCCCAGAATAACTGCACTGCGTAATCTTCTGCGCCACGATCCGCTCAGCTCCTCGGAGTATGAACAGTTAGCTTTTCGCTCTGACGAAGAATGGGTTTGTTTCAAATTGAAAGAACAACATGACAAAAAACATCTGCCAAAGGACTATATGTGTGCCGCCCTGAATGCCATGATGCCTGAAACGTGTTATACCGTTATACAGAGTGATGCTATCATCGGACTTCTGTGTATCTGCCAAAGTACAGGTAATAATTTAGAACTATTTGAAAACTTTCTGAAGAGCATGGACTATGTGGGGGGCATTAGTGACAGACTCACGGATATCCGAAAGTTGGATCATTATCTTTTGCAAGCTGATTACTTAATGGAATGTGTCTACGAAACAAGGAATGTGGAACGATGATCTTTTTCAAGGACCACATTTTGGATTATATGCTGGATACCTGCCTAGATAAGCTACCGTTTGAATTCCTTTGTTCCAAAGGGATACAAAGACTGATCGATTATGATAATCGTAAGAAAACAGAATACCTCGATACGTTGGAAATTTACTTGCGGAATGAAATGAACATTTCAAAGACAGCCGAAGAGCTCTTCATTCACCGTAGCAGTTTATTGAAACGGTTAGATAGAATCGCCGGTTTGACTGGTGATGATCTGAGTAACTCCGACACAAGACTATACTACCGCATTTTGTTTCGGCTGTTGCGGCGAAGCGGGAAGCTGGAAAATCAATTGATTGGAGCTTAAGGCATTGCTAAAAATCTATCTCGCTGAACTACTATCGGATTTAAACCGGTTGTAGTTCTGGCGTCTACGGTGCCGTTCAATCTTGATCTGTGTTGTCTGTTTTCGTTCTTTCAAGAGCTGAGCCATAACATTCAAGAGCTCTTTAGGTGTCTTTCCCGCCTCGACATTCGCTTCCAGAATTTTATAAATCATGGCGATAATTTGCTTGAGATTGATAATCTGTCATTGTGTCTGCGTTCATCAGAGTTTCCTCCTTTGCGTCTTTGCCAATCAGTTTAGGCAAAACACCTATCGTGGTCAAACCTTTAATACCGCATTATAGACTATAGGGCATTTCATCGTGGAGCTCTGGAGGCTCTGGAGCTTCGAGGCTTCGAGGCTTCGAGGCTTTGCGGCTTTGCGGCGTGCCGCGCGTGCCGAAGAACCAGGTGAAGGATTTTTTGCTGAAAGTCGGTTATAATAAGGCTCGTGTTTTTATTTGACATCTTCACGAGGTGATTTCTGGGATGGAATTCAATAAAAACAAAGTCCGTAAGCCTGCCAAAACCGTCGAAGCCACCGCAAAAGACGGGATTGAGCGGAGAACGTTTTGGGATTGGTTTGGAGTGCTGGAGATCTCGTCTTTCATCTGCGGAGCCGCGGTCATGGTGCTGGAGATGGCGGGTTCCCGGGTGGTCGCTCCGTACATGGGGACGTCCTTGGTGGTCTGGACGTCTCTGATCGGCGTCATCATGGCCAGCCTCAGCGCCGGGTACTGGCTGGGAGGAGTGGCGGCGGACCTGCGGCCCGACCAGAAGATGCTGGCGCGGATCGTCTTGGTGGCGGCCTTTGCCACGGGGTTCCTGGCGCTTTTCGCGAACCCCGTGCTGACGCTTTTGTCCCGGATCGACAACCTCTACATCTCCTCCGTCATGGGGGCCCTGTTGCTTTTTGCCCTGCCCAGCCTTCTTTTGGGTATGGTCTCGCCCTTCATCGTGCGCCTGGCCATGCGGGACGTAGGTTCGTCCGGGGAGACGGTGGGCCGTTTTTCAGCTCTTTCCTCCGCAGGCAGCATCCTCGGAACGTTCTTGGGAGGTTTTGTCTTGATCTCGGTTTTCGCGTCGGGAACCATTTTACTGTTGGTGGCCGCCACGCTGGCGTTTGTGGCCTACCTGCTCTATCGTTCGATTTGGAAGAAGGCGGCGGCGATCTGCGTCGCCTTTTTGCTGCTGACGGCGGTGACGAAGGTGTGGGGTATGCCCATGATGCCTTTGGGCGAGCACATGGATACGCGTTACAACCACATCTGGGTGGCGGAACAAACGCGGCCCAACGGACGCCGCGCGCGCTACCTGATGACCGCGGCCGTCAGAGAGGGGGCCCAGTCCATCATCTACACGGACAATCCCTCGGAACTGGCCAGCGACTACACCAAGTTCTACGACCTGGCGTTCTACTACAACCCCGGCGTGAAGAACATTCTGATGCTGGGCGGCGGAGGCTATTGCGTCCCCCGGCATTTGGTCGCGACGCGCTCCGACGACTTGAGGCTCCCGACTTTTTCGATGGACGTGGTGGAGATCGACCCCGGGATCACCACCACCGCCCGAAAGTACTTCTTCCTTCAGGACAGCCCCGCCCTCTCCATTTACCACGAAGACGCCAGGATCTTCTTGAATCGCGCGGCTCGGGACCCCCGTAGGAAGGGCTCCTACGACGCCGTGTTCGCCGATGTCTTTGGCTCGTGGTACTCGATTCCCTTTCACCTAGCGACTCTGGAGGCCGCGCAAGCCATGTCGGACCTTTTGGCCCCTGACGGGGTGCTGATTTCCAACGTGATCTCGTCGCTCTACGGACCCCGCAGCGGCGTTCTGCATGGCATCTACGCGGCGCTTTCCCGGGTTTTCCCGCGCGTGCTGCTCTTTCCCGCGTCGAATTCTGACCGGGCCTTTGCCCAGTCGCGGCAGAACATCATGGTCGTGGCCTTCAAATCGGAGAACTCCCTGCCCATCCTTCCCCCCTACAACCCCGAAATAGCCCGCCTGCTCTCCCATCGCTGGACGGACCCCTTCATCCCCGCGATCCCTCCCTTTACGGACGCCTTCGCCCCCGTAGAGCGCTACGCCTTGCGAGATTGAAAAAATAATCGAATATCATGAAGCGGTGATCAGAATGGACGCACAGGAGCTTCAAGAGTTCATTCGGGAAAAGATAGACACGTTCCCGACGAAAACGCGAAGGGTGGCGGAGTATTTTCTGACCAACTCTTCGGAGGTTGCGTTTCACTCCATCAGCGATGTGGCCGTCAGGTTGGACGTCTCCAAGGCTCAATTGGTGCGCGTCGCCCGTATGTTGGGGTTCGATGGGTACTCGAGCCTGAAGAACGTTCTCAAAAAAGCGCTGCTGGAGCAGATCAGCGCCGCTTCCATCGCGGAAGGGTTTCAAAACACGGACATTCCGCAAAACCTTTGCCGGCTGGAACACGCCAACATCGATGAGACGTTGCAAAATCTTTCTTCCGACTCCATTGTGCGCTTTTGTGAAGCCGCCAAGAGGGCGTCAACGATTTACTGCATGGGCTGGGGCATTTCCGCCCTGGTTGCGGAGTGGTTCTACACGCGTTTTACGGAGTTGGGGATGAAGACGGTTCTGGTACGGCGCGGTTCTCTGTCGCTTTTGGAGCAGACGCGGGCGATCGAGGACTCGGACATGTTGATCGTCTGCGAGCTGCCCAGCTACGTCATCGAGGTGACGGAGTCAGTGGAGAAGATCTACAAGAAGGGCGCGTTTGTCGTCACATTGACGGACAGCTGCGCCGCCCCCATATGCCGTCACTCGCACCTGCCCCTCCACGTGGGCGATACGTCGCCCACCTTCGGCAGCAGCTTGATCGGCCCCATGTTCACAGTCCACGTTCTGACGTCCGTCCTGGCGTTCAACCTGGGCGAGGAGGGACAGGCCGCCTTGGCCGCCCAAAAAGAGGGGCTCCACGACGAGCGCATCTATTTCCCCGCCTACGGATTAAGGTATTGACTGGAGTATTGATCGAGGATGTTTTCTTTTGGAAGCTTTTGTGTCGTCATCGCGCTTCTGGCCTTAGGAGACCTGACTTCCGCGAAAACGAAGGGGATTTTGCCGTCCGTCTTCGTCATTTCCATTCTTTTCCTCGTAGGTTACTGGTCGGGACTCCTTCCTTCCGACATCGTGACGAAGGTGGGGCTGGGTTCTCCTTTGGCGTATTTCGCCATGTCCATCATGGTGGTGCAGATGGGAAGCATGATCAGCCTGCGGCGGCTGGCGTCGGAATGGCGGTCCGTCGCGATCGCGGTCACGGGGCTCGCGGGCATGGTGGCGTTTTTGTTGATCTTCGGGAAAATGATCATCGACTGGGAGACCGTGGTGGTGGCGACACCACCCCTGACCGGCGGGGTCGTCGCCGCTCAAATGATGACTCAGGCCGCCGTCGAACGGGGTTTTTCCAATCTGGCGGTTCTGGCGACGGTCATCTATATTTTCCAGGGATTTGTGGGATACCCGTTGACGGCCTGGTGTCTCAGGATAGAAGGACGCCGCCTTCTGGACATGAGGCAGGCCGATCCTCAGATGCTGCGTGCCCTGCCGGACGAGGGCGCGGTGGAGGTTCGCCCATTTTTCGCGACCTTGCAGCGCACCACCTCCTTCACCCGCATCGCCCTGATTTCCCTGGTGGCCTTGGCCGCCCATCTGGCCAGCATCGCGATGAAGGCTTTTCTCGCTTATGCCGCGCCCTCGTTGGTCACCTATACGCTTCCCCCTCTGGTGCTTTGCTTCCTGTTCGGCTGCCTGGCCGCGAAATATAGGATCACGGACCGGAGGCCCCTGGCGCGAACCTCGTCTGTGGGGTTTCTTATCATCGTCGTCACGGCGCATATCATGGAATTTCTGTCGGGGGCGACCCCCGAGATGGTCCTTTCGTCGTTTTCGGCGTTGGTGGTCACCATCGGGGTGGGCACGGCGGGACTCGTCTGCTTTTCCGCGGCTGCGAGCAAATTTTTCGACACCTCCATTCCCATGGCTGTGGCTCTGTCCTTGACCGCGCTTTTCGGCTTTCCTCCGAACTTTCTCCTGGCCGACGAAGCCGCGCGTCATCTCTCCGCCAACGCCGACGAGTACCATTTTTTGATGCAGAGGACGCTGCCCCAAATGCTGGTTGGCGGCTTCGTCACCGTCATGATCGCGTCGGTCCTGATCGCCGAGCTTTTCGTAAAAATATTGGGTTAGTATTTTAAAGTGCAAAATCCGTCGCGGATGGTGCGTCATGCTCTTTCAATGATGATGGGAACTTGCGTCAGCCGCGTACTTGGGTTGGTGCGGGAGGTGGTGACGGCCGCCTTGTTCGGCGCCTCCGGGCAGCTCGACGCCTTCAACGTCGCCTACACCTTGGCCAATTTGTCCCGTCAACTGGTGGCGGAGGGGGCTCTTTCCGCAGCTTTCGTTCCGGTGTTCTCCAAGGCCCTTGCGGATCGGAGGTTGGGCGAAGCCGCCGGCCGAGCCCGCGCCCTGTCCCTGGCACGGCAGGCCATGAGTGTTTTGATGACGGCTTCTTTGACGGTCACGGTATTGGGCATACTCGGAGCGCCTTTTTTGACCTTCGTCATGGCTCCGGGCTTCGACGCCGCCGCTTCTCTTTTGACGACGTCTTTGACGCGCTGGATGTTTCCCTTTTTGTTTCTGGTCTCCCTGGCGGCTTTGGTCATGGGGACCCTGAACAGCCTGGGATCGTTTTTCGTGCCCTCGCTGGCCCCTGCTTTCAGCAACCTAATTTTCATCGTCACGGCGCCGTTTTTCGTGGGGCGCTTCGGGGTGCTGGGCCTGACCTTTTCCGTTTTGGCGGGGGGCGCTTTGCACTTTCTCAGCCAGTGGATATGGGGCAGGCATATTGGCGCGACTCTTTTTCCCGAGCGCCCGGACTTTTCCGACCCCGACCTCCGGCGGATGATGGCGCTCTTCCTCCCCTACGCGGCCGGGCTTTCCTTGAATCAACTCAATCCGGTCGTCAGCCGGATGCTGGGCTCTTTTTTGGAGGAGGGAAGCATTTCAGTCTTGAACTACGCCAACCGGGTCGTTCAGCTGCCGCTGGGGCTCTTCGTCATCGCCATATCCCAGGCCGTTTTGCCCCGCCTTTCCAGAGTGAAGGAGCCGGAGGAGTTCGTCGCGACCATAGGAGACGCGCTTCGTTTCGCGCTTTTCATCGTGCTTCCGGCCGCCGTTGGCCTGATAGCCATATCTGAGCCTTTTGTACACCTGATTTTCGTCCGAGGAGCTTTCGGAGAGCGCGCCTGGCACGCCACATCCCGGGCCCTGACCTTGAGCGTGCTGGGCTTGCCGGGCATGGCCTGTTCGACGGTGGTCATGCGCGGGCTCTACGCACTGACCCTGCCCAAGGCCGCCTTTGCGACGACTTTTTTCAGCGTCGCCTCAACCGCCGTTCTTTCCTTCCTCCTGATGTTCCCGATGGGATACGGCGGACTGGCTTTGGCTCCGAGCATCGCTTTTTCGCTTTCGGGGCTGGTGGGACTCTGCTGTATCCGCAAAAAAATAGCCCGCCCGCTTTCGGTCGTCCCCATGCGCTGGGTCGGGAAAAGCGCGGCGGCCCTTTTCTCGATGGGCTTCGTCTTGCGTCTTTACGTTTTCCTGCTTCCGTACGCTTCATCGGCGAGTTTTTTGATGAGGGCGGCTTGGTGCGCGGGC
>JAISWV010000212.1 GCA_031270755.1 Synergistaceae bacterium | reverse complement strand
CCCGTCATCATGTGGACGATCCGGTGCCGGCGTCCGCGTGTATCCGGTAGTTTTTCCATAGCGAGCAGCACCTGCTCCAGGGCCGCGTCGCCGATGGCGTGGATCGCCAGCTGCCTGCCCGCCCTGTGGGCCTCGAAGACGCAGGCCTCCAGCTCTTCCTGGGTGTAGGCGGACCATCCCCGCGTCTCCGGCGCGTCCGAGTAAGGCTCCCTCAGATAAGCGGAACGCGCGCCGAGGCTGCCGTCCGTCACCATTTTGACGAATCCCAGCTTGAAGAAAGGGTGAGGATCTTTCCATTCGTCGCAGAAGAGGAACTGGCGCAGGTGTTGGAGGCCGCGGGGAGACGAGCCCTCGTAAACGCGCAAAGGCAGGCGGCCCGACCGAGCCAGGTCGCGAAACGCGCTGAGTACGTGAGTTTTTTCGTCCCCTTCCCCCATGTCGTGCGATTGGACCGAGGTCAGCCCGGCCCGGACCATGTTCCGAGACGCGGAGAGAATGCGGCGCTCGACCTCCCGGCGGGAGGGGGCGGGCCGAAAGGGGCGCAGCAGCGCGATGCCGGTCTCGCGGACGACGCCGGTGAACTCTCCGTGCTCGTCGCGTTCCACCCCCGGACACTCGGCGGAGGGGTCGAGCTTCGCCAGAAGAGCGCTGTTGACCGCGGCGACGTGGTAACAGCTCCGGGTCAGCAGGACCGGGCGCTCCCGGGAGATGGCGTCCACCGTGGCCCGGTCCGGCAAAACGGGGACGTCGAACTCGTTTTGGTCGAAGCCGTTCCCCTCGACCCACTCTCCTTCCGCCCATTCCCCTTCCGCCGTTCTCTTTTCGACGTAGCTCTTTCCCCGGGCGACGAGCTCCGCGACGCTTTTCGCCCCTGCCAGCTTCAGCTGCCCTTCGCTGTGCCCTGTCAGTACAAGGTGCATGTGGCTGTCGATGAATCCAGGCAGCAAAAGGCGGCCGGCCAAGTCTATTTTTTCCGCGCCGAAACCGTAGGCGGACAGGACTTCATCCCCTCCCACCGCGACGATTCTTCCCTGCTTTTCCGAGTCTCCCTCCTCGAACGCCACGGCCCGCGCCGGGCCCTGCCCGGGCACGCACGTCCGAACGACTCCGTTGTACAAGATTTTGATGGCACTTCACCTTCTTTTACGGGACCGCCGCGCTACCGCTGCTCTTCGAACGTTCCTCTGACGACCGCCTTCCCGGATTCCACCATCGTCACTCCCCGGGCGATGACCGAATCGACGTTCATGTCCCCGTCGAGAATGGTGATATCCGCGTCTCGCCCCACCTCGATGCGGCCTTTCTTGGCGAACCCGAACACCCTCGCCACGTTGGAGGTAAAGGGCTTCAGGGCCATGGACAAGTCCAGCCCGCTGGCGACTAGAGATTTCACTTCTCTGCGCAAGCCGGACAGTTTCGTGACGATGAGACGCTCCACACGTCCCGTTTTGTCGAACAGAGCCATGCTGCCGTTGCCGTCGGAGCTGATGGTGATGTTGTCGATGGCGATGCCGTTTTCCAGGCAAAGATTGACCGCGTCGGGCACGCTTACGGCGCCGGCAAAACCGCCGGCTTCATTCATGCCGGCCGTCATGTCGATGGTGCCGCCCAGGGTCGCGAAAATTTTCGACTGTTCGAAAAGATCGCGGCAGCGCGTCACATGGGTGGGCAAAAAATGCCGTATAGGGATCTCCGTGTCTTTCAGGACCTTCAAGATACTGCTGAAGCCTTCTTTGCCGCTGCCCATGTGCAGGTTCAGCACACCGGCCTTGCCGCTGAGCATTCCCCCGAGGCGGGTATCCGACGCGATGCGCGTCAGCTCCTCCACCGTAGGAACCGACGAACGATGGTCGGACACCGCGACCTCGCCCGTGCCGATCACCTCCTCGACGAGAACGATGTCCCGCCGCGTGGACCCCGTCAGCGAAATCAAGGGCAATTCGTAAGAGCCCGTGTAAATGTAGGCGGTAATGCCCTCTTGGGTCAGCCCCTTGGCCTTGGCCAGAAGGGTTTCCATATGGCGGGTGGTGCCGTCCGTGCCGAGAACGCCCAGCACCGTGGTGATCCCGCACTCCGTGACGGAGGAGAGGGTCACCTCGGGAGTGCGGCTGTAAAAACCGGCCTCGCCGCCGCCGCCGATGATATGGACGTGGTTGTCGATAAATCCGGGCACCAAACGCATCCCGCGCAAGTTGCGCACCTCTATGTCCAATCCCGTGCAGGTGATGTCGATTCCCCGTTCGACCGCGGCGATTTGCCCGTTCAGAACGAGCACGTCCGCGATGCCGACGTAATCGGGTGCGTAAATTTCTCCGTTCTTGAGCAGCAAAATCATCCGCGATCCTCCATTCTGTCTTCTCTATTTTCCGCTCTATTTTCCGTCATTCCGAATTCCGCATTCATGACAGCCGGCGGAGCCCTTAGACGGTCGCCCGCAGATCTTCGCGTCCTTGATCGATCTCGCCCAGTTTTTCCTCGAAACCGTAAATCGTGGGGTCGATTTCGTCCACGGTGTCGTTCAACTCGTCCAGCCCGCGAAAGCGATAGCCCTTCGGCAGGCGATTGGCGAACCGTTTGACTTTCAAAAGCGCCTGCAGGTAGTTGCGCTCGTAAGGCAGAATCATTTGGGCGGCCATCAGCGCGGCCGGCGTCAATTCTTCAAAAAAGAGCATTGCCATCTCTAGGTTTTCGTCTATTTCCATTTCATCATACCATATCGCCGCCAGAATGGAGCGATACCGGTTGCGCTCGTTCCCATGCATCAACTTGCGCACCACCCGGTCGATTTTGCGCAAGCCCGCGTGCAGAATCCCCGTCACGATGGAGGCGCTGCTTGTGGGAAGGGAGTACTGAGCAATGTACTCGGCCTCGTCTTCCAGGAGTACCTGCTTGCGCAGGAGCCTGCCATAGGAGGGGCGCAAAGTCACCGAGGCGGGTTCGGCGGGCTGGTTCATCAAGGCCCGGAACACCTTGCCCGTTTGGAACCCGCGGCGCTCGAAAGGAGAGTCCGCAAGCCACGTCACGAACCCCGGGTCGAACAGCCCCTTGCGTCCGGCGCGCCCCGCCATTTGTAAAAATTCGTTTTTGGTGATGGGTTCGTCCTGGTGATACTGAACGAGCTGGGCGAACACGGCGTACTGGGCAGGGAGGTTCACCCCCAGCGCCAGAGCGCTGGTACCACACACGACGTCCAGGATGCGCTCCCTGAAAGCCGATTCCACAAGCAGCTTTTCTTTGGGAAACATCCCTCCGTGGTATATCCCGACACCGTAAAGCAGCGGCATTTGAATTTTGGCGACCTCCAAAATACCGGCCAGCTCCTCCAAACGCGCCAATCTTTCACGGGAAAGTTTTTTACGGGCCTTGGCGATTTGAAAGGCCAAGTCGAAGGTCCCTTTTTGGGAAAACAAAAAGATGAGGGCGTCGTGGACCGTTTTGAGCGTCATGGGGTTGTCGGGCACGAAGAGCAGGCGCGTCATCCGCTGGCGGCTCTCGTAGATGACGAAGGAGCGGAGCGCCACCTCCGACAGGTAACGGCCCACGGCTTTGACGCCTCCAAACGTGGCGGACATCACGAGAATGGACGTGCCGGGATGGGTGTTTTTTATCCCGTCGATGTAAGTGCGCGCGCGGTCGGAGTCGTTGAAAATATAGTGAAATTCGTCCACGATCAGCATCTGCCCGGATTGCCCCGTGTATTTCATCGTGTAGATCTCCTGGGTGCAGCAAATGATCCGGGCTTCTTCGTTGCGTTTGAAATCGCCGGTTTCGATCCCCACGTCGAACCCCATTCTCCTGAGATCCATATAACGCTCGTTGCTCAAAGCCTTGATGGGCGCCGTGAATATGACGCGCTTCGCCTCCGGCGTCGTCGTGTTGCCCTCCTCGTCCAAAAGATTGGCCCAAAGGTAAGCGACCAAAGTTTTCCCGGCGCCGGTGGGCGCGGACAGCACAGCGCTTTGTCCCCGTATCCTGGAATAGGCGTCCAACTGCCATTTGTAAAGCTCTATCGTGAGATCCCTCTTTTCGTGAATCAAGATGAAAACCTGAAGTTGGAATAGCTAAAGACAAGTAAATTGCTATATTTAGCATTTTCAACGTCACGTTTTCAAATTTACTTTTTCCAAATTTACTTTTTTTTTCAAAGTCTTTATCGTCCTGACAAAGTTTATAACAAAAAAAGCGGAAATTTAAGAAACTTGCCCGATTGCATTAAAAAAAACAGCCCTCAAAATTTTAAGAGACGGGATATGCGCTATTTTGTTTTTTACCGTATTTTCAGTCTCTTTCGTGTACAATAAGAGCGCATTTCGGAGAATTTGAAAGGAGGATGGAAGGTTGGCGTCTGTTGTCGCGCGTTCACAAATGTCCGTGCTGAAAAAGATACTCTACTACTCGGATATCGGCGTAGCGCTTTTGATGGTTCTCGTTGTCGTCATGATGGTCATTCCACTGCCGACGTGGCTCATAGATATCTTGTTGGCCTGCAACATCACCATGGGTGTCGTGGTCCTCCTGGTCACTTTTTACGTCAAACGCGCTCTCGAACTTTCGGTTTTCCCTACTTTGCTGCTTGTCGTCACGCTTTTCCGCATTGCGCTGAACGTATCCACGACGCGCCAAATTCTTTTGCAGGGAAACGCGGGAAGCATCATCACGGCTTTCGGGACCTTCGTCGTGGGGGGCAACTACGTGGTAGGCGCCGTCATCTTTCTGATTTTGGTGGTCATCCAGATGGTGGTCATCACGAGAGGCGCGGAGCGCGTGGCCGAGGTCGCCGCGCGTTTCACCTTGGACGCCATGCCCGGCAAGCAGATGGCCATCGACGCCGACCTGAACTCCGGCCTCAGCGACGAGAACGAAGCCAAGGAACGCCGCAGGGATATCCAAAGGGAGGCCGATTTTTACGGCGCCATGGACGGCGCGTCCAAGTTCGTCAAGGGAGACGCCGTGGCCGGGCTTCTGATCACTTTCATCAACATCGTCGGAGGGCTGTGTATCGGCGTTTTTCAGCGCGGAATGCCGGTAGGAAGGGCGGCGGAGCTCTACAGCCTTCTGACTGTGGGGGACGGATTGGTGTCTCAGGTTCCGGCGCTGCTTTTTTCCACGGCCACGGGCGTCATCGTTTCCCGGGCGGCGGCCACCTCCGACCTGGGGCAGGACATCGTCACGGCGTTCACCAAATATCCCCGCCCTCTTTACATGGGCGCGGGACTTTTGTTCGCCCTCGCGCTGATTCCGGGGCTTCCCACCGTTCCGTTCATGATTTTAGGGGCGCTGCTGGGCTCGATGGGATATATGGTGGTTCGGGAGGGCACGGTTCAGGAGATCGAGACGACCGAGAAGAAACAGGCCGCGGGCAGAGGGGCCCCTGGTCCCCAGGGAAGCCATCCGCCGGCGGGGGGACCTCGCGCTTCGGACACCGCGCCGCCGGCTCCGGCGTCCCCGGAAGAGGTTATGCGCCTTTTGGCCGTGGAGCCCATGGAGGCGGAGATCGGATACGCCATCATTCCCCTGGTGGACCCCGCCCAGGGAGGCGATATGCTGGAGCGCATCGGAACGATCCGCAAACAAATGGCCATCGAACTGGGGTTGATCGTCCCTCCTATTCGTATCCGCGACAACATTCAGATCAAACCCACGGAATACGTGCTCCGTGTCAAGGGGGCGGAAGCCGGGCGGGGAGAGCTTCTGCCCGACCACTATCTGGCGATGAACACAGGCGCCGTGGAGGAGGAACTGGTGGGCATCCCCACCACGGAGCCGGCCTTTGGCCTGTCCGCGCTCTGGATTTCCCCCGATCTTCGCGACAAGGCCGAGGCGATGGGCTATACGGTCGTAGACGCTCCGTCCGTTTTGGCGACGCACCTGTCGGAGGTCATCAAGAAAAACGGAGCGGAGCTTTTGACCCGCCAGGAGGTCCAAAAAATCACGGACATGGTGAAAGAAAGCGCTCCGGCTGTGGTCGAGGAGCTTTTGAGTTCTCTGTCACTGGGGGAAATACAAAAGGTTTTGCAGAATTTGATCCGGGAACAGGTGCCCATCCGGGATCTGGTGACGATATTCGAGGCCCTGGCGGATTACGCGAAACTCTCGCGCAGCGTCGATTTCCTGACGGAACGCGCAAGGGAGTCTTTGGCGCGATTGATTTCCTTGAAAATTCAGGGGGCCGACGGAGTCATCACCGTGGCTACGCTGTCGCCGAACTGGGAGCAGAAGATCATGGCCGCCATGGACGGAGACCTTGCCAGGGGGTGGCAGCTGAACCTGGACCCCCGCGAGGTGCAAAAGATGATAGCCGCCATATCCCGCGCCGCCGACGACATGATCATAAAAAACGTCGCTCCCGTGCTTTTGGTGCACCCCAATGTGCGGCTGGTGGTGCGGCGATTGATCGAGGGGTCTATCGCCAATATTTTCGTGATATCTTATAATGAAATCGCTCACGGAATTCAAATTAAAACAGTGGGAATGGTGGAATAGATGCGGGTTCTCAACCAGATTACCTTCGAAGCCAAAGATGACGCGGAAGCATTGAGACTGGCAAGCGAGCGTTTGGGCAAAGACGCCGTCATCCTTTCGACGCGGACGGTACGTGTGGGGGGCTTTATGGGACTTTTCCAGCGTCATGTTCTGATGGTGTCGGCGGGTATTTTGCAGAACGAGCAGAGGGAAGAAAAGCCCAAAGAAAGAGACGACGTCGCCGCCAAGGAGAGGCTGGTTGCGTTTCAGAAGCTTCTGGAGTTCAAACAGGCGGCGGAGACGCGAGCCGGCGCGGGGGACGCGCAGGAAGCGGCGGAGCTTCCGCCGAGGGCGAACGCGGCCTCGGACGGCGCGCCGAAGATCATTTATTCTCCGGTGGGAGTCGACCTGACGGCAAGCAATAGAAACACGCAAAAATTCGACAGCGTCCATATTTCGTCGGCGGGATTGGCCTCGATAGGCAGTGACGCCCCCGCCCTGCAGAGGTCTCTGCCGGGAGAAAACGGCGCGGTGGATTCTCAGAAGCTCAAGGAAGAAGTCAACAACCTGTCTAAGAGGCTGGACACGATTTTACAGCACCTGGAGGGCATAGCGGAAGGGACGAAAGAGGACCCCTCCGGCGCGGCGGGCCCGAATAGCGCCGAGAGAAATTTCGAGGCGGGACTTCCTGGAATTTCCATGCGCACCGAAAAGCACGGCGTCATGGAGGACCTTTACAAGAGGCTTTTGTCGGCGGAAGTCGATTCCGCTTACGCGCGGAAATTGATAGAAGAGTTTCAAGAACTCAAAGGAAGCGCCCCTTTCGAAAGATGGCTGGAGTCGAAAATACGCTGTGCCGCCGATGTGTCGTCCAACGTACTGGGGGGGCGGAAGGTCATGCTGCTTGGCCCCACAGGCGTGGGAAAAACGACGACCATAGCGAAATTGGCGGCGATACAGGCCCTTTGGGAGCACAAAAACGTTCTTCTTCTTACGAGCGACACCTATAGAATAGCCGCGGTGGACCAGCTTCGGACCTACGCCAAGATATTGGGCGTTCCCATCGAGGTCATATTCGAAGTGGAAAACTTCCCGAATATTTTAGAAGAACATACGGATGCCGATTTGATTTTGCTGGACACGGCGGGGCGCGGTCAAAGGGACCGGAAAAGCCTGGAGACCCTGGAAGTGATCTACAATGTCTTTAGACCCGACGCCGTCCACTTGGTTTTGGCGGCCAACATGAAGTACAAGGACATGCTGGACGTGGTGGAGCGCATGTCCGTCGTGCCCATATCCCATGCGATTTTTACGAAATTGGATGAAACGGTGAGTTATGGGGCCATTTTCAACGTTTTGAAATCCCTTGGCTGCCCCGTTTCCTTTTTTACCACGGGGCAAAATGTGCCCAACGATATAGAGGTCGCCTCGAGTGCGCGTTTGGCGGGGCTTTTAGTGAGTGACGAGAGCAGGAGAAATACATTGTGAACAAAAATGCCGCAGCGCTTTCCGACCAGGCAAAAGAACTGAGGCGTATTGTCGAACAATACAGGCAGGAAAGCCGAAGGACCGGTAATTTGAGAACGGTCACCATCCTCAGCGGCAAAGGAGGGGTGGGAAAAAGCAACTTGTCCGTGAATTTGGCCTGCGCTTTGGCAGAAAAGGGGAAGAAGATCGTGCTCTTGGACGCGGATCTCGGATTGGCCAATATCGATATGTTGTGCGGCGTGACGGCCAAGTACAATTTGGCCCACCTCATCGACGGAAGCAAGGCTTTGGACGAAGTCCTCATCGAATTGGAGCGCAACGTGTGGATATTGCCCGGCGGTTCGGGCATCAAAGAGTTGGCCGACTTGGATGAAGCCCGCTTGGTGGCTTTGATCGAGAGCTTGAGCGTCTTGGAAGACCGAGCCGATATTCTCCTCATCGACACGGGAGCCGGAATCCACAGAGGCGTGCTGACCTTTGCCGTGGCGGCCGATACCGCGGTTTTGATCACGACCCCGGAGCCCACCTCCATACGAGATGCCTACGGGGTGTTGAAGGTATTGAAGAAGTCCACCGAGGGCGGAGGCAAAAAGGATATCGCTTTCGTCGTCAATATGGCAAGCAGCGAAGGGGAAGGGCTCGAGGTCGCCAACAGGCTTCGGATGGCGGCAAGCCAGTTTTTGAATCTTTCAATCAACTATGTGGGTTGTATTCTCAAAGACCACTTTGTGGAACAGGCTGTGCGCATCAGGAAACCGTTCTACCAGCTTTACCCGGATTCCCCCGCCGCGGAATGTATCAGGAATCTCGTTCATGGGTTGTTCGGAGTGCCTGCCGAAAGATCCGTGAATTCCAAACCCTCGAGGGGCTTGAAGGCTTTTTTCTTCCGGCTGACTCGGGGCCGTTTCGCTGAGAGGTAAGCATGAGCACGGAGTTCGAGCAATCACAAAAACAACTCGAGGAGCTGATCGGCGCTAAAATAGAGTTGGTGATATCGTCCGGTCTTTATAAAGGAGGTTACGCTTCGCGCTTGGAAGAAGTGGAAAATCATTTGGTGGGAGTGTCGCATCCTATGCTGCGGGGCGCTCTTTTGCCGGCTCTCCGAAGTACGGAGCTCTTGATGAAGATAGAGGGGAACAACTGTTTTTATCAGGCTACGGTTTCGGTGGCGCGCAGTACGATCAACGTGCCCATACCTCTTTTGTGGGTCAAACTCGTCTCTGCTTTGGAGAAGGTGCAGCGGAGGATGTTCGTTCGGGTGCCCTGCTCGATCAACGCGGAGGTCTTTTACCTGGGAGCCGGAAACGACGAAAGCGAGCCCGCCGGGGAGGCGCTTTCGCCTCCGAAAGAATGGTTTTCGGCGCGGGTGTCGGACATCAGTTTGGGCGGAGTGGGCCTCTCGGTCAAGAAAAATTCCGCACCTTACTGCGTCGAGGGCGGGCGTTATCTTTTGTCGATGAGCATCGGCGGCACGGCTTTTTTCTTGGTGGGGAAAATGGTCAAGATCCTGAAAAAAAACGAGAGCACTGTCGAAGCGGGTTTGGCTTATGAAGGACTGACTTCTTTCATCGAGAAATTGATGGGCGGCTATATCCGGCAGCAGGAATTTATGACGCGAGGATAATGTGTATGAATGGAAAGCAGGTCAGAGTACTCATCGTGGACGATTCCGCTTTGATGCGGAAGTTGTTGGGGGACATCCTTTCCTCGGACCCCCGTATCGAGGTGATCGGAACGGCGAAAGACGGCGTGGACGGCCTTGCCAAAGCCAGGTCCTTGTCCCCGGACGTAGTTACGCTGGACGTGGAAATGCCCAATAAAGACGGACTGGCTGTTCTGAAAGAGCTGATGAAGACCTTTCCCCTTCCCGTGATCATGGTAAGCAGCCTGACGCAGGAAAACGCGCAGACCACGCTCAAGGCTTTGTCTTTAGGCTGCGTGGATTTTGTCGGAAAACCTTCGGGCGCCATTTCCACGGACATCAAAGAAGTGGCGGCCGAACTCATCTCCAAAGTGATCATGGCCAAAGGAGCGCGGGTACGGCCGCTGCCGGCGGCGCCGAAAAAAGGCGAGGAGGCGATTGCGCCCCCTTCCCAGGCTAGGGGGAGCGCTTCTCACTCCAAAGGGATCAGGCGGGAAATCGTGGCCATTGCGGCCTCCACGGGCGGCCCCGTGGCTCTGCAGCAATTGCTGAGCAAACTGCCCGTAAACTTCCCCATTCCCATCGTCATCACCCAACACATGCCGAAAGACTTCACGTCTTCTTTTGCGAAGCGGCTCGACTCTCTTTCCGCCCTTTCGGTGACGGAGGGGGAGGAAGGCATGGAGTTGAAAGCGGGCCGCGCGGTTCTCGCCCCGGGGGGAAGCCATTTGATCGTGAAGCGCCGGCCGAACGGAATCCCCTATTGCGGCCTGTCCGACGCGCCTCCCGTGTTGTCCGTCAAGCCCTCGGCGAATATAATGTTTTTGAGCGTGGCCGACGAATTTGGAGGTAAGGTCGTGGGGATCGTTTTGACGGGAATGGGGCGCGACGGCGCGGAAGGTGCTGTTGCGCTTCATGCCAAAGGCGCTTATATTATTGCGGAGTCGCAGGAAACGTGCGTCGTCTTTGGAATGCCCAAAGCCGCTGCAGAGGCGGGAGTCGTAGATGAACTTCTTCCTCTTTCCGAAATTCCCGACGCGCTTTTGAGGAGCATAAAAGGGTAAAATACACTAAAATATATTCATCGGGATCTGATTTGGAATTCACGAGTTTGGGGATGATGGACCATGAGTGAAATGGATATGAGCCAATACTTGGGAGCATTTTTGGACGAAGCGGGTGATAATTTACAGCGTCTGGATGACCTTTTGCTCACATTGGAAAAAGATTCGACAAATCTTGACGTCATCAACGAGATCTTTCGTTCCGCGCATACCCTGAAAGGGATGTCGGCCACGATGGGTTTCGAGAAAATGGCGGGTTTGACACATGCCTTGGAAGATCGTCTGGATGCCGCCCGCAAAGGCACCCATCATCTTGGCGATGGAGATATGAACCTCATGTTTTCTTCCCTCGACACCATGCAGGCTATGGTGGATTCCATTCGAGGCGGAGGAAGCGACAGCCATCTCGACGTTTCGGAGCTTGTGGCTTCTTTACGAGACATGGAAGCCGACTCGGCGCCCGAGCAGCCTGGAGCCGCCGCGCAAAAAATTTCTTCATGGGGTTCCTTGTCTCAGCAGGAAAAAGACTGGATCGCGGAAGCCAACAACATAGGCCGAACGGTTTTCAGAATTCAGGTCATTTTGAGCGAGAGCTGTCTCCTGAAAGCGGCCCGCTCTTACATGGTCATCAACCGGCTGGAGGAGCTTGGAGACGTCATCAAAACCGATCCCTCCGTCGAAGCCTTGGAAAATGAAGATTTCGCTCTCGATTTCATGATCTACCTGGTTTCTCAGCAGGACAAGGAAGAGATCAAAAACGCGCTGAACAAGATC
>JAISWV010000174.1 GCA_031270755.1 Synergistaceae bacterium | reverse complement strand
TTCGATGACAAAGCCTCGATCGGAGTTTTTGACCTTTTCGGCCCATTTGTCGGTCTCCCACCCCATGCTGTCGAACCATACCGAGCCGATGGCCTTGACCACGACGGCCGCAACCAGTTCTTTCTTTTCCGCCCCCGCTGCCGAAACGACGCCGGCGGTACAGAGAGCCACGACACCCAACAACGACAAGATCGCCACAAATTTTTTCATAAAACACCCCTCCTTGATTTTTACGGGACAAACCGCCCCTTTTCATTCACTCAACCCCTTTTCAGGGTCCCCTCGCGCCCGCCGTATCCCCGCCGGCATCGCTCCCCCCCTTCTTTCCCGAGCCGAGCAGCTTGCCGAAAACTCGGAAAAATCCCTCCGCCTGGGGCGTGCTCATGATCACGATGAACATCAGCATGACCCCCCAGCAAAGGCTTTTCGAATAAGCGGTGAGCCTTGCCAGATTGAATCCGCTCGCCACCATTTGCAGAATGACGAGAGAAAGAATGACGTTGAACACCTTCCCTGTGCCGCCGACGATCATCAGACCGGCGAACACCAGGGTCAGCAGGGCCTGGCTGCTGAGGGAACTTCCGTACTCGCTGCGGACGATTCCCATCTTGGCGAACACCGTGATGCCTCCCACGGCCGAAAAAATCCCGCTGAGCATGTAGGCGGTCATGAGGGTCCGAACGTTGTTGTTGCCGCAGTAGAGAGTGGCCGTTTCGTTGGCGCCCAACAGGCGGGAATTTTCCCCGTACTTCGTGTTGTTGACGAACAGCGCCGCCGCGACGTAACACGCGAGGGTCATCAGAAACGCGTTGGGCAGCACACCGAACACCGCGCCATTGCCGAAGGTCGTTATGGAAGGGATTTGGCTGTTGACGATAGATCCCCCCTTGGTGATCAACTGGGCGGCTCCTTCGAAAAGCTGACTGGAGGCCGTCGTCACCAGGAGCGCGTTCAACCGCAGCTTACTGACGAAAAAGCCGTTGAGCGATCCGCAAAGAGCGCCGACGCAAATTGCCAGAGCGACGCCCACCGCGACCTTGCCCGCCGGGGACTCGATTCCCGTGAAAATTTTCCCCGTGACGACCGACGCCATGCAGGCCGCGGAAAAATTCGCCGCCGAGACGATGGACAAGTTCAACCCGCCGGAGATCATGATCACGAACATCGCCAGAGTGAAGATCCCCGTCTCAGCCATCTGCAGCATCATCGAGCGCATGTTGGGAATGGTGGGAAAGTTGCGGGGGTTGAGCAGGCTCATGACGAACGCCAGCGCCACCAACACTACCAGCAGGCCCACGGTACGTCTTTCTCTGAAAATTGAATCCCGCAGTTCGACCCAAACGCGCCGGTCCTCGTTCGTAGCCTTATTCATTGCCTTGCCGAAGGGGCATTCGGTCTCTCACCTCTCCTTGCGAATTAAATTGAAGGCTCTTCAACGGCTTTTTCCCCATTCCCTGAGCTGGTTGAAGGAGGCCATCGCCACGCTCGTCAGGATGATGAAGCCGACAACCACCTTCTGCGCGTAGGAAGGAATGCCGATCAAATAAAGGTTGTTCTGGATGAGACCGATGAGCAGGATACCGACCACCACCCCGCCCACGGTACCTTTTCCGTTTTTCATGATCACCCCGCCGAAAATGGCGGCGGCCGTTGCGTTACCCTGTTCCACCAGGATCCAGTCGCTTTGGAACAGCGTGTTGTTAGCGTAGAACATCATGCCCGCCATGCCCGCCAGCATCCCCATGATACCGTAGGCCGTGCCGTACAGCAGCGGTATGTTGAAACCGACCCTCGCCGCGGCGACTTTATCGCCCCCCAGCGCGTAGATGCCCCGTCCCACCATGGTTTTGTTCAGCACGAACCAGACGAGCAGCACCGCTGCCGCGAAGATGAGCACCGCGAAACAAATACCGGCCGTGCCGAGCGCGGTCTCGACCTGCAAGATGAAAGTCCTGTTGAGGCGCCTCATGCCCTCGGGAAGCACCGGAATATAAGTGACCCCCGTGAGGATCAACAACAGGGTGTTGTACACCTGCCCCATCCCCAGCGACACGATAATTCCCGGTATTCCCAGCTTGTAGACGAAGAAACCGTTGATCAGGCCGCACACGGCACCAGCGGCACCGGCGATCACGAACATCAGGTACATGCCGCCCTCTTCCCACCCCCAGGCTTGGTAGAGCATGATCGTGGAAAAAGCGCTGGTGAGGCCGATGGACGCCAGTGACAGATCCAGGTTGCCTGTGATCATCACTATCATCAGCCCCATGGTCATCACGCCGATGAAGCAGGCGTTGTTGACTATCGCAAACAGGTTCACCAGCGACAAAACCGTTGGGTTGATCAGCGCGAAAATGCCCAGGATCACGAAAAACGCCCCAACGCGCACCCCGTCATCTCCCAGCCTCCACGTTTTTTTTGCTTGGGTGTTCATCTTCTTTCGAGCTCCTTTACACTTTCACGAGCTGCCCCTGCAGAAAAGTCTCGTCGATGTCCCCGGCCTGGTATTCGCCCGTGATCTCTCCGACATTCATCACAAGGACGCGGTTGCAGAGAGAGAGAATCTCGGGAAGGTCGTCCGAGATCACTACAACTCCGATCCCCTGTCGCGCGAAGGAAGCGATGATCTCGTGAATTTCGCTCTTCGACCCCACGTCCACCCCCACGGTAGGGCAGTTGAAGATTAGGAGCTTGGGCTGGGCCGCCAGCCACTTCGCCAACACGACCCTCTGCTGGTTGCCGCCGGAAAGGCTGCTGGCCGGGGCCTCCAGGGAGGCCGCTTTGATCGCCAGGCCTTTTGCCTGCTGCCTCACCGCCGCGCTTATCTTACGCTTGTTCATGAAGGAAAACTTGTTCGAGTACATGGAAAGGATCGTCGCCGCGATGTTGCGGTAAATGGAGACGTTCAGAAAGAGCCCCTGGGTGAGACGATCCTCCGGTACGTAGCCTATGCCCGCGCGGACGGCGTCGCCGGCGTTACGGAGCTCAAGCCTCCGGCCATTCAAGTACATCTCTCCGTCCGTTTTCCGAACGATGCCGAAGAGCGTCTCCGCCAGGGGGGTGCGCCCCGAGCCCAGAAGGCCCGTGATTCCCAGTACCTCGCCCCGGTAGGCCTCGAAGCTCACGTTTTTGAACTCGTTCTTGCGGGAAAGGCCCTTCACCCTCAAGATAGGGGTGTTGCGGTCGATTTCCAGTGCGTGGGATTTTTCGGCGATTTCCCGGCCCGTCATATGATAGATCATTTTAGATCTGTCGAATTCAGAGGTAGGTCCCTCCATGACGTTGGTCCCGTTCCGCATGATATTTACGTACTCGGACACCTCGAAAACCTCGTCCAACTTATGGCTCACGAACAGTAGCGCCACGTTTTTCTTTTTCAACCCATCGATGATCCGGAACAAGCTGTCGATCTCCTTGGTGGTCAAGGCGGTGGTGGGTTCGTCCATGATCACCAGCTTCGCGTTCTGCAAAAGGGCCCGACAGATGGCGACAATCTGCCTCTGCGCCACGGAAATTTTCGCAACTTCGGTGAAGGGGTTCAATTGCACGTTGATTTCGTCGAGAATTCCGCGCGCGAGCTCCAGGTCTCTTTTTTTGTTCGAGAACTTGAAGCCGCTGGACACGTTGTAGGCCATAGCGATGTTTTCGGACACCGTGAGGTTCCCGAAAAGGGAAAAATCTTGGTAAATAACCTGTACCCCCAGAGCCATAGACTCGCTGGGGCTCAACTTTTTGAAGGGATTTCCGTCGATGACGATCCTCCCCTCGTCGGGAGCGTAAACACCCGAGATAACCTTGATCAAGGTGGATTTTCCGCAGCCGTTTTCCCCCACGAGACAATGGGCCTCGCCGGGACGAATGCGCAGGGATACTTCCCTCAAAGCCAAAATTCCTCCGAACGATTTCTTGATACCCCGTGCCTCAAGATAAAATTCGTTCAATTCCTCACCATCCCCTGTAAATCCCATTAAGGCTCCGCTCCAAAACCCATCGGAGGTTGATCCGTGTTTCCTCAATCCTCCCGTCTGTTCCGCGCCGGCGCTGTGCTGTTGCGCGTCACCAGGCAAGGGGAAAGGTGGAACACTCTGGCGGGCAGGTCTTTCTCCGCGATGCGCTCGATCAGTTTCGCCACAGCCATTTCCCCCATCTCACGATGCGGCTGCGCCACGGTCGTCAGCCTGGGATTGAAGTAAGAGGCCTGTTCGATGTTGTCGTACCCCACGACCGAGATGTCCTCGGGCACGCGCATTCCCCGCTCCGACAAGGCCGTGATCGCGCCGAACGCCATCAGGTCGTTGAACGCGAAAATCGCCGTGGGCATCGTCTTCCACTCTAGAATCTCCAATGCCAGGCGATAGGCGCTTTCCGAGCGGAAGTCCCCTCTTAGGATCTGGGATTCGTCCAGGATCGCCCCCGCCTTTTCCAGCGCTTCCTTGAACCCGACAAGACGATTGTCTCCGGGTTGAATGACTTCAGGCCCCGCGATGCACGCAAAGCGCCTATGCCTCAGCGACAGGAGGTGTTCTGCCGCAACGCGGCCCCCTTCGGCGTTGTCCGCCTGGATGGAGTCCGTCGGTAGCTCCGGCACTTCGCGATCCAGCATGATCAGGGGCATCGTCGAGAGCGGAGCCAGGGCCTTCGGAGAACGGCTTCCAACATCGACAAGGATGACCCCGTCGACCTGCTTGTCCGTCAGAACTTCCATGTAACGGGACTCCGTGGCGGAGTCCTGATCCGAGTTGCAGATGATAATGCTGTAGCCCTGTTTAAAGCTCGCGTTCTCAATGTCACGGGCAATCTCGGCGAAGTAAGGGTTCGTGATGTCGGGAAGAATAAGCCCCAGAGTGAAGGAACGCTTGTTACGCAGCCCCTGCGCTAGGCGGTTGGGACGGTAATGTAAATCGCGCATGGCGTCAAAAATACGTTTCTTCAAGCCGGGGGCGACAAAGCGGGTTTTATTGATCACGTGCGACACCGACGTTATTGAAACTCCAGCTTTTTGGGCCACATCCCTCATTGTCGCCATAACATGCCCTTCTATCCGTCGAAAATTCACTATCAAATTCATTAGAAAACGTTTGCGCAATCGTTTTTTAATGATACTCAAAGTTTTGTCTTTGTCAAGGTATTATTTTGCCCGTTTGCCCGGATGGAATATTAGGCAATATTAGGTAGTGTCATAAGCTTATTGATAAAAGCTTGCAAAGCTGCATAAAGCAAGGGCTGAAAACGGCTTGTTAACAAATTTATGACATTTATAAATTCAGACAGCAGTGCTGCAATGGATAAAGTCCCGATAAAGACCCGTCGTGGTGGAAAAAGAGCTTTTGCCCGCGGCACAGCTGGAGAAACAGGTGGGTCCCAGCCGCATGATCAAGATCGGGCCTTACGTCCGCACGGACAGGGCGGTCCATGCGCCGGGAGATGTCTATGCTCAGACATTGTATGTGCTATGCTTGGTTGAAACAGACGATTGCGTCTTGGCATATTGGGATATGGGATAGAAGCCGGGCACAAACAAAAAGAGGGAAGGACAGGCAATGGACAAAATCAAAACCGTGTCGCTGGTGGGGTTGGGTGGAATCGGCAGCGTTTATCTCAGCGCTATCTCCGAAAAAATCCCCATGGAGGACATTCGAGTTATCGCTGGAGGAGAGCGCGCAGCGCGCTACAGAAAGGACGGAGTCGTCGTCAACGGGCGCAGTTTTCATTTCCCCGTTTATGAGCCGGGCGAACCAGTGGCGCCGGCCGATCTTCTTCTTTTCGCCGTGAAGCAGACCGGGCTGGAAGAGGCCATACGCGACGCCCGCGGACATCGGGGCCCCGACACCATTATCCTGTCACTTCTGAACGGCATTACAAGCGAGCAGGTCATCGCCGAAGCGCTGGGGGCAGAACACCTCCTTTACAGCCTCGTACTCCTGACCAACGCCGTCCGAGCCGGAGACAGCACTCTTTGTTCGGGGCTCGGCACCATTCTTTTCGGCGAGGCGGTCAACCCCAGGGATTCCCTGTCCCCTGACGTCGAAAAAGTTGCGGAATTTTTTACTCGTTCCGGCATCGCTCATGAAGTTCCGGAGGACATGGTCCGGGCGCTTTGGAAAAAATTTATGTCCAACGTCGGCGGCAACCAAGTTTCCGCCGTTTTCAGATGCCGCAATGCCGTCATGAGAGACGTTCCTGCCATCAGAGATTTGCTTCTCGCTGCGGCGCAGGAGGTCATCGAGGTCTCCAAAGCGGAGGGGACCGGCCTTGCGGACGACGATATTCAGGAACTGAAAGCAAACTTGGAGCGCCTGGACCCCAACGGGAAAACCTCCCTGCTTCAAGATTTGGAGGCCGGGCGCCGAACGGAGGTGGACATCTTCGGCGGGGCGGTGGCGAAACTGGCGGCGAAACACGGCCTGCGGGCCCCTGTGAACGAAATGTTGGTTCGCTTCATACACGCGGCGGAGGACGTGGCGGAGTACATGAAACGCACGGAAAGCGCCGAGCCGGAATGATTTTTCGATTTTTTGTAGACGCTCGAGCTCCGGTAAACGTTCAAAGCTCATGAAACGCTTCATTTCTCTTTTGTATGATTTGGAGAGCGAGGGACTCGGGCAAGCCTGGCTCGTGGGAGGCGTCGTCCGCGACTTCATCTTGGGCCGCGAGTCGGCCGACGTGGATATCGTCTGTGAAGAACGAAACGCCAATGCGGTGGTCGCCAAATTGGGCGGCGCGATTGTGGGAAAACCGCCCTTCTGCACAGTCAGCACGTCTTTGTCGGGCTTTCCTGTGGAAATTTCCGTCCTGACAGGTTCGTCCATCCAAAAGGACCTGGAGCGACGCGACTTCACCATCAACGCCTTGGCGATGAACGCCGAGGGCGGGGTCATCGACCCCTTTGGCGGACAGCGGGATATACAGAACCACGTCCTGCGCCTCGTGCCCGCTCTGGCGTCGCCTTACGAGGCCGACCCGGTCCGCGTCGTCCGATTGCTTCGTTTTGCCTGCGTGTTGGACTTCGCCGTCGACCCGGGAACGGAAGAGGAGACGGAACGATTCATCGCGGAGCATGGGGCGGAGCTGGCGAACGTCCCCAAAGAGCGTTATGGAAAGGAATTTCTGAAAGGTTTTGCGGCGCGCCCTCATTGTTTTTTGACGCTGCTCGAAAAATATTCCCTGCTGCCCCTGGTTCTCCCCGAGGTCGAGGCCATGCGGGGGGTGGAGCAACCTGCCGCGTTTCACCCGGAAGGCGACGTCTTGAAACATACTTTTCGCGTGGTGGAAGAAGCCCAGAGGGTAATTGAAAAAAACGAAAAAATCGAGGACTGCCGCAAAAAAGAGGACGTCGTTCTTGCGCTCGCGGCGTTGCTTCACGACGTCGGGAAGCCCCAAACGGCAGGTGTGCACCCTAAATACGGGCATACCTGCTTTTTCGGTCACGAAGAAACGGGCGAGAAAATGTCGCTGGATTTGTTGAGCGCATTGGCTGTTCCGGGAAAGGCCGCATCGCAGGTCGCCGCCCTCGTGCGGCACCACATGATCCCCGGAGGAGATTTTGCGAAACGGACCTGCGTCAAGTTGATTCGTAAGCTGGGGCCGGAGCTCTCGGAGAAACTCTTCGACCTCGCGCTTTGTGACGCCAGAGGCGCGATGGGCACGGGAGAAAACATCCAGGCGGCTCGAAGCCTCTTTCACGAAGTGCGGGACAACTTGCGGCAAGCGGAAGAGGCCGCCAGCAAGCGGTGGCTGAACGGCCACGATATCATGAAAATTTTGGGCATTTCGCCTGGCCCTCGAGTGGGGAGAATCCTGGAGGAATTGGACGTCGCTGTCGGGACGGGCGAGCTCCGCAGCAAAGACGAGTCCGTCGGATGGTTGAAAAAAAGGTACTCGTAGACGTTTAGAGGGGCTTTTTCAACCCAGCCCGGCCGCCGCGAAAAACGGCGGGAGCCGGAGAGGCGCCTCCCGCCGTTCAAATACAAACTCCCGGAGCTCCGGCTCATAGACTCCGGGAGTGAAGCGGTTCGATCCTACGAATTGCGATTTTTGTCTTTGCGCCTGAGCCCCAGGCCCAGCGCCGTCAAAGCCACTCCAACCATGGCGCCCGGCCCCAGCGCGCACCCGCTGCTGGCCAGGTCCTTTTCGTCCGTGCGGACCGACCGGTAGTTGACGTTCTGATAGTAGCCCGTTCCCTCGAGGCTGTAGCTGATGCGAAGGGTGTAGAGCCCCGTGACGGTGGGGTGGACGGGCACGGAGAACTCCATGACCGCCGTGGGGGTGTGGCCCTGGATCCATTCCCACTTGCCGTCCGGGTTGACCTCCGTCACCGAGTCGATTGTAATGTAGGTCAGGCACGGCAGCTCGATCTGAGTGGACTTGCCCTGTTCCACCTGGACCTCCTCGACGACGTCGATGAACTTCCCCCGCGGCCGGGACTCTACTTCGGCCGGGTGGACCGTGATCGTCAGAATCGCGTTCGTGATGGTCTCCCCCGTGGTTGCGGTGGCTCTGATTGTGAAGCTCTTGCTCTCCTCTTCTGTCGGGGTGCCGAAGACGCTGATGTTTTTGCTGCCGTCGACGAGAAGCGTCAGCCCGTTCCAAGGGACCGCCGACTGCCCGTCGATGGTCACGCTCGCCAAAGTCAAGGTCTTCGTCGTGTTCGTCGCCACCACGCCGACCTCGGCCACCCTCTCGAACTCTTTCTCCGCGATGGGGTGCAATGCGGCGGGCGAGAGCCGCAGACTGTAAGTGGGCTCCGCGGGA
>JAISWV010000170.1 GCA_031270755.1 Synergistaceae bacterium | reverse complement strand
GACAAAGCAAAACCGGCCTTCTGCGCCAAGATGGGCTTTGTCGACGAAGTGGTGGAATTTCCGAACCTGCGGTCTTACGTCAGGGCGTTTGCCTATGCCGTGTATCAAAACCCGAAGTCCATATGCCCGTTCCATCAGATGTTGCTGCCCCGGTCCCTTCGGGACCACGATACGTGGAAAAAACCGTGAAAAGCGGAGATACAGGGGTGAAGGCATATGGAATCGCAAATTTCGGTGATGGTAACCGCGATCGTCTACAGTTGCATTGCTTTTTCGATTGTTTTTATCGTGTTGGGCGGTTTGACGGCCGTGATTTATGCCATGCGCATGATAACCGGCAGCGAAACACCGAGCGAACAGGAAAGTTCGCGCTGAAATCTCAAAAAATCTCATTCGGTTTGGAAAGGGGTATTGTGTTATGAGTACGATTATCGAGTCTCCCATGCCTGGAAAGATCCTGGATGTGAAAGTCGCCGCGGGCGCCTCCGTAAAAAGCGGAGATGTGGTGTTGATGCTCGAGGCTATGAAAATGGAAAACGAAATTTTTGCCCCCGAGGCGGGCACCGTCAAGGAAGTACGCGTCAAAAAAGGGGATTCCGTCGACACCGGAGCCGTTCTGATCGTTCTCGAGTAAATCAATAATTTAATAACTTCTGGAACGGAGCCGCTTCTTTCGCGGTTTTCTTTAAGAAAGATTGATTGATTTCAGGAGGGCGGAGATCGTTCGGTTGCTTCCGGGGTTCTCATTGGCCCTCCTAAATTTTTCTGTGACTTCCGCGGCTTCTGTGGTCGAAAACCGCCGGCCTTCAGCCGGTAGTAGTTTAGCTTAGTGAATTCAGGAGGGGTTGTGTGAATATGGAAATGTATCTGAAATCATTAGGGGAATTGTCGGCTTCGTCGGGTTTTGCGGAGCTGTTCACGCTGAACGTCACGTTCGGCCCGATTTCGCTGCCGGGCTACCTGCTGATGATCGTGGTGTCCTGCATATTGCTTTACCTGGCCATCGGCAAAGGATTCGAGCCGCTGCTCCTGGTACCCATCGCCTTCGGCGCGTTGTTGGTCAACCTGCCCCTTTCGGGCATTTTGGACGAAGCCGGTCTGCTGGGGGCGGAGTCCACCGGTTTTCTGCGTTACGTCTATTTCGGCGCGGAACATGAAATTTATCCCATCATCATCTTTTTGGGCATAGGGGCCTTGACGGACTTCGGCCCGCTCTTGGCCAATCCCATCACGTTTCTTTTGGGAGCCGCCGCCCAGTTCGGCGTCTTTGTGGCGTTCATCGGGGCCAACTGGCTGGGCTTCAACCTCAAAGAAGCGGCCAGCATCGGTATCATCGGGGGCGCGGACGGGCCCACCAGCATTTACTTGACCATGAAGCTGGGGCAGAAACAGATCCTGCCAGCCATTGCCGTGGCGGCCTACAGCTACATGTCCCTGGTGCCTCTGATCCAGCCGCCTTTCATAAAACTCTTCACCACGAAGAAAGATCGGGCTATCAAGATGGCCCAGCTGCGTCCCGTGTCCAAGAAAGAGCGCGTTCTTTTCCCGATCATCTGCACTGTCGTTTCAGGTTTGGTTCTGCCCGCCTGCGTGCCCTTGGTGGGGATGCTGATGTTCGGCAACCTGCTGCGGGAGTGCGGGGCGACAGAGCGCCTGAGCCAGGCTGCCCAGAACGAGATCCTGAACATCACCACCGTCTTCTTGGGGTTGGCCGTGGGCAGCACCATGGAGGCGGAGCAGTTCCTCAGAGTCGAGACCCTGAAGATTATCTTTCTGGGGCTTGTTGCCTTTATCTTCAGCACGATCGGCGGGGTGCTTTTCGGCCAGGTCATGAAGGTACTCAGCGGCGGAAAGATCAACCCCATGATCGGTTCCGCCGGTGTCTCGGCCGTCCCTATGGCAGCGCGGGTGGTGCAGCGCGTGGTCCAGTCCGAGAACCCGGGAAGTTACCTCTTGATGCACGCAATGGGTCCCAATGTGGCCGGCGTCATCGGTACGGCAGTGGCCGCGGGCGTTTTGCTGACGCTTTTGACGATGTGAATCGCGGCGGCCTTCAAGCTTCAGAGCTGAATTCTGAATTCTGAATTACGTTGGCGCGTTTTTATTTTTTTATTTTTTTATTAAGGCGTTATAACTCAAGGGGGTTGCGTAATGGGTATAAGCAAGGTTCACACTCTCTACGACGCTGTAGCTAAATTTGTACACGACGGCGACCATATCGTGTTTGGCGGGTTTACCACGAACCGGAAGCCCTATGCGGCAATTTATGAAATCGTTCGCCAGGGGCGGAAAGATTTTATCGGCGAGGGAGGGCCGGCGGGAGGCGACTGGGACATTCTCATCGGTGCGGGGCGAGTGAAGGCATTTATCAATTGCTACACGGCGAATTCGGGATTTTCCAACGTCAGCCGCAGGTTCCGCAAGGCGGTGGAGAAAGGGGCGATACTTTTCGAGGATTACTCCCAGGACGCATTGATCCTCATGTTCACCGGAGCGGCATTGGGGCTTCCCTACGTTCCAGTCCGCCTTATGCTCGGCTCGGACTTGGTGGAGAAATGGGGCATCAGTGAAGAACAACGCAAGAAGATCGACAAGCTGCCGGATGAAAAATTCGTCATCCAAGAAGACCCGTTCAACCCCGGCCAGAAGCTGGTGCTTCTGCCGACCCCTAAGATCGACACCGCCGTTATCCATGTGCAGAAGGCATCCCCGGACGGAACCTGTCGGATCGAAGGAGACGAATTCCACGACGTGGACATCGCCATTGCCTCCAAGCACTGCATCGTCACCTGCGAAGAGCTGGTCGGTAACGAAGAAATCCGGCTGGATCCGAACTTGAATACGATCCCGGGCTTCGTAGTGGACGCCGTTGTCCACGCGCCCCACGGGGCACACCCTTCCCAGTGCTACAACTATTACGATTACGACGCCCAGTTCCTGAAAGACTACGACATAGCCGGCAAGACGGACGAGGACTACGATAAATTCCTCGCGGCGTGGGTTTATGGGCCTAAGACCCACGAAGAATACCTCAACAAGTTGGGCGCGGAACGTTTGATCAAAACGAGGGTCGTTCCCGGTCTGGGATACGCGCCGACAAAGTGAAAGGGGAGACAAAGAATATGGCGGACTACACCAACTACACCAACTACACCAACCGCGAAATGCAGGCGGTCTCTATCGCGAAGTCGGTCAAAAAAGGCCAGATCGCCATTGTGGGGACCGGTCTGCCGCTGATCGGCGCGACGCTGGCCAAAAAGCACTACGCGCCGGATTGTATTCTGATCGTGGAGAGTGGCCTCATGGACTGCAACCCCATTGAAGTCCCGACCAGCGTGGGCGACAACCGTTTCATGGCGCACTGCGCGGTGCAGTGGCCCAACTCCCGGTACGTGGGATTCCAGGCCAACGAGTGGCAGCATGGCGGCGGGCGGATGATCGCTTTCATCGGCGGCGCTCAAATCGATCCTTACGGCAACGTAAACTCCACCAGCATCGGCGACTACCATCACCCCAAGTCCCGTTTCACCGGCAGCGGCGGCGCGAATGGGATCTGCACCTTTGTCGACACGATCATCATGATGCAGCACGAAGCACGCCGTTTCATCGATAAGGTCGATTACATCACCAGCCCCGGTTGGATCGACGGACCCGGCGGCCGCGAGAAGGCCGGGCTTCCCGGCGACCGGGGTCCTCTGATGGTAGTCACCGACAGGGGTATCATGAAGTTCGACGAAAAAACGAAGCGAATGTACTTGGCGGGTTACTACGAGACGTCCTCCATTCGAGAAATCATAGATAACACCGGCTTCGAGATCGATGTTTCCCGGGCCGGGAAGATCGAGCCGCCGGAACCGGAGGTCATCCGCATGATCCGTGAGGAGATCGACCCCGGCCAAGTCTTCATTAAAGTACCCGCGTAAAGAACAGCATAAGAAAGACCGAACACAGGAATCTCGAGAAGGCCGGGGCAAACGGGCTCCGGCCTCTTTGAGGCCAAAAAAGAACGGAGAATATGAGAAATATGAGAAATATGTTGAAAGGCTTTACCTGGTCATGGGACTGGCGGGCCTACCCGTTTTCGCAGGCGGAACGGGGGGAATACAGCGTGTGTTGTCCCCTTCGTTCGGTTTTTTGCTGGGATACCCTTTCGTCTCTTGGGTCACGGGTGCTCTGTCCTCGGGAAAATGGACCCCGCAAGGGCGGATGAGAGCCATCTTGTGGTATTCTTTCGTTTGCTTCGCCGCGACGGCAGTTCTTTACGCCATCGCTCTTCCCTGTTTCCATCTCAATATGAAATACGTAGCCCAAACGCCTACTGGCGTTGTCAGGACGCTTCAGGCCGCGTTTCTGCCCTTCGTGATCGGAGACTCCATCAAGGCCGTCGTGGCTGGTTATCTGGCGTACCGCATCGTTCCCATGCTGCGCGGCAGTGAATTGCTGATCGACCGGATAAAATGAAACCCGAAAAACGGAACGGTTCGGGATATGCCCGACACAACCGGCGTGCCTGGAGCACCGGAACATTTTGAGCGCGGCTCGGCGGAACGCGTTTATGGTTCCACCGCCCTTGCCAGATCCATGATCCGTTTGCGCTGACAGGATCCAGGGTTTTGCTTCAAAGCTCTGACGATGCCCACACGTTGTTTCTGGTCTCTGGACAATTTTCCGGCCCTATTCTTGAACGGTTCTAAGCCTGTTTTCGTTCATGCGTCCCCGTCAGCGACGGGTCGTTTCCGCTTCGCTGATAATCGCCTCAATCGCCGCTTCATAGCCTTTCACCATCTTGTCCAAGGACATTTTTTTCGCGTTCGGCTGCACGCCTCCCGGTTGGGTGGGAAGGAAGGGAGTGTGGATGAAGCCGTACAGAATTGGCTTGCCGCTCCCCTGATTGCGCTTGCTCAGGTAATAGCCGACGCGATAAATAACGTGGTTGCAGATATAATCGCCCGGATTGTTATTGAGAAACGCGCTCACTCCGGCATTTTGGGCGGCCGTTACCATTTTTTCGTTGGGAGTCGTCGTCCGGTAGACCGCCTGGGCCCCGGGGTCGAGTTTCAACAATGCCGTGTCTTTGCCGCCTCTGCCCGCGACGCCGCTGTTGTCCTTCATTTTGCTCTGACGGTTGGTTCCCTGCTTCTCGATGGCCAGGCCCGTGAAAAATCCATGCTGTCCGGACATCAACACCACATTGGGACGATATTGCTCGATGGCGTCCGTGATCGTTTTTACGGAACTGGTTCCCTTCGTGTGGTCCCAAGTGACGGGAACTTCCAGTTTGACGACCTTCCAGCCCTCGATTTCGTCCGGCAGTTTCTTGACGACCTCGTGGGAAGGGTTGACCTTATCTTTCCCGAAAGGTTCGAAACCCGTGGCCAGAATAACTCCGGTCGGTCCACTTCCCTCCGATTTACCGGCCAATGCCGACGGTATAGGAAAAACCACCGCAATGACGGCTGCCGACATCACCACCAGAAATAGAAAATACTTTTTGTGTGATGACAATGAGAACATTTTTTTCATCTTCATACAGCTCCTTTCTTCGTGTCGTTTAGTTAGGAGACACTTATGCGCACGGCCAAACAAATCAGCATTACTTTGCCGAACGATATGGCAGACGCGGTGAGATTCAAGGTACAATCCGGCGAATACGCCAGCGAAAGCGAAGTGATCCGCGATGGACTGCGTGTGATGATGGCGCGTGACCGCATTGTAGAAAGCTGGCTGCACAACCAGGCAGGCCCCGCATATGACGCTCTGAAAGCTGGTCCTTCCCGTGCCGTCACTGTTGACCAGATACGTATGCGCCTCATCGCTGAACATACTGGGACACAATAAATTATTGCGTTGTCTTTTCATCTGAGGCTGAAAACAGCGCTTTGTATCATTATATTATAAAACAATCCTCGAAAGTATCGAAGATTTTGGAGTCTGACAATTTCTCGCACAATCCTCGCACAAT
>JAISWV010000152.1 GCA_031270755.1 Synergistaceae bacterium | reverse complement strand
GGCGTGGATATGTCCGTGTTCCCCACAGCGAAACACCTTGCCTCTTGGGCTGGGCTCACTCCCCAGAACGACCAGAGCGCTGGGAAGAAGAAAACAACCCGAATCAGCCGCGCTGGAGCCTACATCAAACCTTTGTTGGTTCAATGCTCCCTGGCCGCGATAGCGTCCAAAAAACACCCGGAAATCAAACATCGCTACACAATGCTAAAAAAACGCCGCGGACACAAGAAGGCGGTTATCGCCATTTGCAGGAGGCTTCTGATCTCAATCTACGCCATCCTCAAAAAAAAGGAACCTTATGATCCGTCTCACTATCGCTCTTTTGGCGTGGCTCCCGTCAATCGTCCGATTACGCCGGATCAAGCAATAGAGTTAGTACATCGCTTAGGCTATACAGTTATCGAGGCACAAGCTTCGTAGCTTCGTAACTGATTTAAATTTCGCTTAAATTCAGGTCTCACCCACACTCTTGACTGCTACCAGCTTGAGTTCTCTTGTGATTTTGTCTCTTTTTTTGTTATTCTCTGCTCCGGTGGTTTCAAACTTATGCCTCCTTTATTTAGTTTTCCAGCCAAACTTTACGGTCTCTTCTCTCTCTCTCTCTCTCTCTCTCTCTTTGAAATCCACCGGATATTCCGCATATCCAGACTGGAGATCGATAGCGGTTGAGCTTCATGTGTTCAGTCTAGCTCAAAAGCGACGGAACGGCAACACAACTCGACGCTTCACGGCATTCAGCAGGTCAGCAGGTAAGGCCCCAACTTCTTGGTCATGCCGCTGGTTTCCGCGATTTGAACGCCGTATCCTCAGCTTCTCCCTATGAGACCGGGCAAAAGACCGACCGCGTAGAGAGGCAGGTCGATCAGCACGCCGTTCCGGCGGAAGTCCGCGAGCGATACGCGCACGGCGAGCTCGGGATTATGTTTGTCGATGTAAGTTCTCAGGCTTTTGGCGCGCAGATTGACGGCAGACTTCACCTCTATGGGAATCACGCGGCCGCTGCCTTGTTTTCTTCGAACAAGGCGTCTTTGTCGAGCCCGCTCATACAGGAAAGAAGACCGACGTCAAGGCCGCACAGCTTGAACGCTTTCTCGTCCGAGCAGCTCCTGAGAGGATGCCGAACCGCCGTGACGCGGTTCACTTTGTACAAAATCCCCGTATCGAGCAGCCACATCATCGCGGTCTCGTATTCCCGCGCACGGGCGCTTTTCGCGATTTCCGCGTAGACAAATTTCTTGTTCTCTTTCGCCAGCTGCTCGGGAATGCTGGACCACAGCACCCGGATACGCGGGACATGGGCAATGGGCGCGTCCTGATCGTACATTTCCAGGAGCCCCGCTTGAATTCGTCTCGCTTCGGCATAGCTGCCCGTTTCCGCAAATGTAAGAGTCGCCTCCGGCATACCGCCGACGTAGAGATATTTTTTCAAAAGCGAGACGTAGGCCTCGGAATGCAGCCGCAAGATCTCGGCCTTACCCTCGGTCAGTCTCTTCGCCAGGGCCTTTTCGCCGAGGGCGAGGAGAAATTCGGTGAAGGAAAGCAGATAAAGCGTCAGCGGCTCGACTTTTCCGACAGGATAGCTGGTCCCCTCGTGCAGCGCAATCCCGAGAAAAGACCCGGCACAAGCGATCGAGTACTCTGGTACCTCTTCGCAAAAATATTTCAGCGAGGTCAAAGCCGACGGGCATTCTTGGATTTCATCGAAAATCACAAGCGTGGTCTGGGGGTCGATTTTATGATCGGTGAAATCTTCAAGCTCGCGGACAATGCGGACAGAAGCGAAGTCAGCTCGAAGATGCGCCGCGCCGGCTTGCTCTTGTCGAAAGCGATTCGAACATGAGACTTGTAATGCGTCTGCGCAAAATGTTCGAGCAGCCAAGTCTTACCCGTCTGACGCGCGCCGCGCAGAATCAGCGGCTTGCGCTTGACCTTGTTTTTCCACGCGGGTTGGCTTCGTTTCGAATGACGTGACCGCGGAACAATTTCTGTCAAAAAATTGTAGGGACGTGCATTGCGCGTCCGTCCCAACTACAAATCCCGCGCCATTTTGCGCAGGCGGTCGATTCTTTCTTCTATCGGGGGATGTGTGGCATAAAAACTTGCCATAAGGCTGCTCTTGGACAAGGGGTTCGCCACGCACAGCGCGCCCATCAACGGGCGAGAGTCCAGCACTTCCACCCTGGGGTCTTCCGCAATGGCCGCCAGCGCGTCGGCCAGCGCGTCAGGGTTACGGGTGATGCGGGCGGATGTCGCGTCGGCAAGAAATTCGCGATTGCGGGACAGCGCCATGCGGATCAACGGAGCCACGAATACCCCGAATATCCAACAGGCCAGGGCAACGGCCAAAAAAAACAATCCCGTCTGCCCTCCGCCCTTCGATCTCCGTCCACCGCTTCTTACATAGCCCCCTCTGCCGCTGTTCAAGGCAATCCTGAAGGCCAACTCCGCCATGAACGTGAACATGGCTATCCCCGTCACGACAATGATCATCAGCTTCGTGTCCCTGTTGCCTATATGCCCCATCTCGTGAGCGATGACGCTCTCCAGTTCGTTGGGTTTCAATTTGCTCACAATGCCGATGGTGAGGGCGATGGAGGCCGTCTCCGGCGTTCGGCCGGTGGCGAAGGCGTTGAGGGATTCGTCGTCTATCATGTAGACTTTGGGAGTGGGGAGCCCCGCCATGATGGCGACGTTTTCCACCAAGGCGTACACCTTGGGGTTGTCGCTGGAAGTTATTTCCCGCGCCCCAGCCGCTCCCAGGATGATGTTGTCTCCCTGCAGGTAAGAAAAGAAAATCCATAAGAACGCCGCGCCCGTCAACCAGGGAAACACGGCCATCGTCAAACGCAACACGTTGGACAGCGACGCCGCGTCCCGCCCCAGTTCGAGAATTCCCAGCTCGATCGCCAACGCACACACACAACTCACCATCAAGAAAAGAGCCGCCGGGAACAGCGCCAAAATCAGCACTGTACGTCTTCGGTTGAAATCAATATGGTCGTAAACCGTCATGTCCGAGCGACTCTAGAACTTCACCTGCGGCGCTTTTTTGGCGGCCGCGGCCTCTGTCACGTCGAGTTCGAAGAAATCGCGCTTGGTGAAAGAAAACATTCCGGCGATGACCGAGCCTGGAAACATCAGGATCTTGTTGTTATAAGACAAAACCATCGAGTTATAAAACCGGCGGCTCGCCTGCAGTTTATCCTCAGTAGCGGCAAGTTCGCCCTGAAGCGCCACAAAGTTCTGATTGGCTTTCAGATCCGGATACGCTTCGGATAGGGCGAAAATGGTTTTCAAAGTGCCGGAGAGCTCGTTTTCTTTGGAGGCTCTGTCCGCCAATCCCTCTCCTTGGGCGGAAATTGCGGAATTACGCGCCTGGACGACGCGCTCCAGCGTTTCGCTTTCGTGCCGGGCGTATCCCTTTACCGTCTCGACCAAATTTGGAATCAGGTCATAACGGCGCTTCAGCAGCGTATCGATGTCGCTCAAAGATTCATCCACACGATTGCGCGCCACGATCATCCCATTGTACACGCCTATGACGTAAACCACGGCAACTATCGCGATGCCCAATACAACCCACAGGACCATCCTCACCAACCTCCCCTCAGCTTACGTAATAAAAAATACAACAGATTGACGATTCTGTAAAGCCCGCGACGTTGTTCAAAGAACAAAAGGCCGCTCATTAGCTGGGCGACCTCCTGCCCTACCTTTTATATCTTTCAGGCTCCGAAAAGGGAATCGAGGCTTTTAAGGCGCACGACGTTAGCGGAATTTTTCTGTTGGGCCTCTTCCTCGGAGAGGAACTGCACATTTTTCACTTTGAACGACGAGAGAAATTCGGGAATGATTTCGAGATACTCGAGGCCCATGTCCACCAGGTCGGCAACCTCCGACGCCTTCGAAACGCACTTCTCGTACTCCGGGAGATCGCCGGCGAGAAGGGCGTAAAACGCTCCATCTTCGTTCTTTTTGAGTTCCGCGTAATCTTCCTTCAGAGCGAGGGCGACCATACGCTGTTCCCTTTCTATGGCGTCCTTCCCCGCAAGGCTCTCGTTGATCATTTCCTTCATCAGGCGCGCCTTCTCTTCTTCGGGAAGAGAGGAGGCCATCATCTTTTCGAAATCTTCCTTGTAGTGCGACCGTCTCTCCTGGTCT
>JAISWV010000138.1 GCA_031270755.1 Synergistaceae bacterium | reverse complement strand
CCAGCACCTCGGACACTTGCTGCCCGGTGTGAAGGCCGCGGTCATCTCGTAGCCCGTTTCCGCGTCCTTGACGGTCTCCTTCTCCGTCAGAGCGTCCACCCACTCGAACTTCGACACGATGGCGATGTCCGCCATTTCCTGCAAGGTAAAACTCGACACGATGGCGGCGAGATCGTCCCTCTTTTTGACCTGAACGCAGGCCTCCAGCGACGTTCCGATGGTCTTGGCGGCGCGCAGCTCCTCCAACATACGGGACACCGCGCCGCGCAAAGACAGCACCTTGTCCCAAAGCGCGTTGAGGCGCTCGTCGATGGCCGCGGCGTCGGGCGTCGGGAAATCGGTCAGGAAAACGCTCTCGGGCAGGGAAGGATCTATCGTGCACATTTCTTGCCAGATCTCCTCGGCCGTAAAGCTCAAAATGGGCGCCAGCATACGGGTAACGACGGAAAGCACCTCCCACATGGCGGTCTGCGCGCTGCGCCGGGCGAGGGAATCGGCTGCTTCCACGTAAAGGCGGTCCTTGCTGACATCCAGGTAGAACGAGCTCAGCTCGGTGACGCAGAAGGAGTGGATCGTATAGGTGGGCAAATGGTACTCGTAGTCCTCGAACCCCTCGCCGGCCCGCTGGACCACGCGGTTCAGCTTGCTGAGAATCCAGCGGTCCATGGGCAGCATTTTCTCCCTGGGCACGGCGTGCTTTTTAGGGTCGAAGCCGTGCAGATTTCCCAACAGGAAGCGCGCGGTGTTGCGGATGCGCCGATACGTCTCGGCAAGGGCTTTCATGATGGACTTCGAGATGCGCACGTCGTTGCGGTAGTCGGTGGACGCCACCCACAGCCGCAGAATATCCGCCCCGTACTCGCCCACCACCTCCTGGGGGAATATGGAGTTGTTGAGAGACTTCGACATCTTGCGCCCCTCGCCGTCCAGGGTGAACCCATGAGTCAGAACCTGCTTGTACGGGGCTTGGTCCTTCACGGCCACGGCGGTCAAGAGGGACGACTGGAACCAGCCGCGATGCTGGTCGCTGCCCTCCAGGTAGATTCCCGTCGGCCATACGTGCCCTTCTCTCGTGTTCAGGACGGCGAAGTGCGAAATGCCGGAGTCGAACCAGACGTCGATGATGTTGCTGTCCTTCGATACGTTGTGGGAACCGCAGGCGTCGCAGACGGCCAGGTCTCCGAAAAGCGCTTGGGGCGTCTGTTCTTTGTCCCACCAAATGGAACAGCCCTCGGGGGAGTCTTTCACTTTTTTCGCGAAGAGGCGTATCCGCTGGGACGTCAGGGAGTGCTGCCCGCAGTCTTTGCACTTCAGTGCGGGGATGGGCACGCCCCAGATCCTCTGACGGCTGATACACCAGTCGGAGCGGTCCCGCACCATGTTGTAGATGCGGTCGTGCCCCCAATCCGGGATCCATCGGACCTCGTTGTCGATGACTTCGAGAGCCCTGTCACGGAATTTGGACACGGAGATGAACCACTGTTCCGTGGCGCGGAAGATGACGGGCTTTTTGCAGCGCCAGCAGTGGGGATAGCTGTGCAGGATCGTTCCGCTGCCCAGGAGCCGCCCCCGCTCCGCAATGGATTCCAGGGCCCTCTTGCCGCCCGAGATGATGTCCATCCCGCCCACAAGAGGGGTGTCTTTGAAATAGTACCCGGCGTCGTCCACGGGGTTGTAGACTTCGATGCCGTATTTGACGCCGCTTTCGAAGTCTTCCGTACCGTGTCCCGGCGCGGTGTGGACGCAGCCCGTCCCCGAGTCCAGCAAAACATAGTCGGCCAGGATCAACGGGGTTTTCCGGTCGTCGTAAAAGGGATGAATGGAAATCAGCCCTTCGAGTTCGGCTCCTTTGACTTTCAATAGAGGCTCGCCAAAAGGCAGTCCCGTTTCTTTGGCGACGGAATCTCTCAGCTCCGCGGCTATCAGGTAGACCTTGCCCTTCGCCTCGTAAAAGCCGTACTCGTACTGAGGGTGCAGCGCCACTGCCATGCTCGCCGCCAAGGTCCAGGGCGTCGTCGTCCAGATGACGACGTAGACGTCTTTTCCCGCCAATTGGGTATATTTTTGGCCTACGTCCGGCATGGAGTAGGCGATGGTGACGGAGGGCGACGATTCGTCCCAGTACTCGATCTCGCCGGTGGCCAGGGCCGTCTGGCAGTCCACGCACCAGTAAACCGGCTTCAGTCCGCGGTAGACCAGGTCTTTATCCACCATGTCGGCGAAAATATCCAGCTCCACGGCTTCATACTCCGGCTTCAAGGTGACATAGGGGTCCTCCCATTCTCCGAACACGCCCAGCCGCTTGAATTCGCCGGTCTGAACGTCGATAAATCGATAGGCGAATTCCGCGCATTTTTTTCGGAGCAAGACGGGGTCGACGGCTTCCTTGGACATTTTTTCGTCCTTCAGGACCCGGAGCTCGATAGGCAGTCCGTGGGTGTCGTAACCCGGAATGAAAGGAGAGTACCATCCGCTCATCAGCTTGTACTTGGGAATGAAGTCCTTGAGAATTTTGTTGAAGGCGGTTCCTATATGGATGTTTGCGTTGGCGTAAGGAGGGCCGTCGTGAAGAATGAACTTCTCCGCCCCTTCGCGCCGCAAAAGCATCTTATGATACGTGTCGTTTTCCTGCCAGAACTTCAAAAACGCGGGCTCCCGGCTCGCCAGGTTGGCCCTCATCGGAAAGTTCGTGACGGGAAGGTTCAGCGTATCTTTGTAGTCCTTACATTCTTTACACAC
>JAISWV010000105.1 GCA_031270755.1 Synergistaceae bacterium | reverse complement strand
ACCAAGGGCGCGGCCCCCCGAAGCAGGAAGGAGCACAGCGACACGAGCCCCAGCACGATCAAACATTTTTTCTTGTCCGCGCTTTCGCGGTTGAGCTTCTTGAGATTGGCGTAGGGAATGCTGGACACCATCAAAAATCCCGTAAAAACCAAAACAGCGGCCATCATCGCGGGGAAAAGAGGAACTTTCGCCAAGACGAAGGACGCCACGAAAAGCCCCCCCGCCGGGCTGGGAAGCCCTTGAAAGGGCCCGGGCACATGCACCACGTTGAAGCGCGCCAAGCGCAGCGCGACGCAAAGGGCGAAGAAGCAGGCCGCCATTGCGCCCAAAACGCCCCCCAACTCCTTGAGGGAGGCCACGTAGACCATCATCGCGGGGGCCACGCCGAAACTCACCAGATCCGCCAGGCTGTCGTACTCCAGGCCAAACTGCGACCCGCCGCCCAAGCTGCGCGCCATCTTTCCGTCCAGCCCGTCGAAGACCACCGCAAAAAAGACCAGCCACGCGGCGGGGCCGAAACGCCCATCGAAAGTCAACATCAAAGAAAACATGCCGCACAACAAATTTCCGCTTGTCACCATGTTCGGAGCGATATGCTTGAAAGGAAGAAGAGTCCTCTTCTTTCGTCCCTGTCTCACTCTAAAAAACTTCACCTTTCCACCACCTTTGACGAAGTCGTTCCCAGCGAAGACTTTCCCGCGTAAACTTTGTCTCCGACTTTAACTGACAATTTTACGCTCTCGGGAAGGTAGATGTCAACCTTCGAACCCAGCTTGATCATTCCATAACGCTCCCCTGGGGAAAGGACATCTCCGCGCCTGACGCGGCAGACGATGCGCCGCGCCAAAAGACCCGCGATCTGCACCAGCAGGACGGGGCCGGAGTCCGTCCGAAGCCCCACGCAGTGACGCTCGTTGACCTCGGAAGCCTTGGGCGCGAAGGCGGCGATTTTCCGCCCCGGAACGTACTCCAGGTACTCGACGACCCCTCGGCAGGGGGACCGGTTGACGTGGACGCTGAAGGCGTTCATAAAAATCCCTATTTTCACCGCGCCGCCCGTAAAGGGATGCGACGCCGGCACGATCTCCACCACTTTGCCGTCCGCCGGGGAGACGAAAATTTCCTCTCCTTCCAAGAGTCCCTCTCCCGTCGGCAAGGTTCGGTCGGGATCCCGGTAAAACCAGAGGACAAAGCCGCACAGCACGATCAACACCGCCTCGGGCCAACGCCAGGGCAGAAAAACGGCAAAAACCACGGCTCCCAATCCCAGAGCGGTAATCGTCGGCAATCCTTCTTCAGCCAGCTTCAACGTCCTTCCTCCCCGTTTTGCGGCGCCGCGTTGGGCAAGTTTTCACGGGCCCGGTCGGGAGCGGGATCTTCGCTCATGCGGACGATGCTGCAGTCCGCCACCAGGTCGCCCTCGTCCAGCCGAACCGTGATGTTCCCCATAGCGGTCCGGCTCAAGAGCGGAGTTTCGTTCACGGCCACCCGAATCATCCTGCCCCGCGTCGTGATGACGATGACCTCGTCCTGCTCCCGGACAGCCCAACAGCCCAACAGCTTCCCCGTCCTCGGCCCCAGGTTCATCGCCCGGACTCCCGAGGTTCCCCTGTGGTGCGGCGTGAACTCCCCGAAGCGGGAGCGCTTGCCCACACCTCGCTCGCTCAAAATCAGGATGTGGCTTTCCTCGCTGACCACGTCGCAGCTGATGATGACGTCGTCCGGCGCCAGGTGCATCCCCCGCACGCCCCGGGCGCCGCGCCCCATAGCGCGGAATTCATCCTCGGGAACGCGAAGGGCCTGAGCCCCGGCGGTCATCAGCATGAGGTCGTCCTTGCCCGTGGTCAGGCGTACCTGCGCGATTTCATCGCCCTCGTCCAGGGTGATGACGCGCCTGGGTCTGTTGGAGTCCGCCAGCTCGGAGAGCTCGATGCGTTTGGCCACGCCCTTTTTCGTGATGAAGAAGACGTAGTTGACCCCCTCCAGCTCGCCCCCGTAAAGCGTCACCACGCGCTCGTCCTGTTCGAGGGGCAGCAGTTTGGCGATTTGCTTGCCCTTGCCCGTTTTCGTCTCGGGGATCATGTGCCCCCGCAGGGTCAGAACGCGGCCCTTGGTGGTGAAAAAATAAAGCTCCCGGTGCGTGTGGGTGACGCTCACCGACGCTATCGCATCTTCCTCCAAAACGAAAGCCCCTTTGCGCCCTTTGCCGCCGCGTCCCTGGAGAGAATAACTTTCCAGATCTTGACGCTTCAAAAAACCGTCCTTCGAGAGAACGACGACAATGTCGTTCTCGGGAATGAGGTCCTCGTCCGTGGACTCTTCGTAGCTCTCCACGATCTCCGTCCGGCGGTCGTCTCCGAAACGGGCCCCGATATCCACCAATTCGGCGCGAACCACGCCATCCAAGACCTTGGCGTCGCCCAAAATTTTCCTATAACCTTCGATATCGACCAGGAGCTGGGCCAGTTCTTCACGCAGCTTCTCGCGCTCGAGTCCGGTCAAGCGCTGCAGGCGCATTTCCAAGATCGCCTGGGCCTGAAGCTCCGAGAAACCCAGGCGTTCAACCAGCCCTTCTTTGGCCTCGGCGGCGGATTTGGCCGCTCGAATCAAGGCGATGACCTCGTCGATGATGTCCAGGGCCTTGGCCAGGCCCTCCAAGATATGTTCCCTGGCCAGCGCTTTATTCAGCCGAAACTGGGTGCGCCTGCGCACCACGTCCCGGCGGTGGGACAAAAAGAGCGTGAGCATCTCGATGATGGGCATTTCTCTGGGATATCCGTTGTCCAGGGCCAGGTTGATCACGCCGAAAGTGGACTGGAGCTGGGTGCGCTTGTAGAGCTGCCGCATGACGAGGTCGGGGTCGCCGTCCCGGGTGAGTTCCAGGACGATTCTCATCCCATCCCGGTCGGACTCGTCCCGGATGTCCGAGACGCCGTCCACGTGTTTGTCCTGCACGGCGGCGGCCATCGTCTCGATCAGAGTGGTCTTGTTTAGCATGAAGGGAATTTCCGTCACGATGACGGACACGCGCCCGCGTTTGCCCTCCTCCACGTGCATGCGCCCCCGGACCACGACGCGGCCTCGCCCCGTGCGATAGGCGTCCCGGATTCCTTCGCGGCCCAAGATGATGCCGCCCGTGGGAAAATCCGGGCCCGGCAGCCGCTTCAAAATCTCCGCAAAGTCCACCTCCCCCTCCGGGGTCTCCAGCACGTAGCACAGCGCGTCCACCACCTCCCGAAGGTTGTGGGGGGGAATGTTGGTCGCCATGCCGACGGCGATGCCGGTGGAGCCGTTCACCAGCAGGTTGGGAAGGGCGGAGGGCAGCGTCAGAGGCTCCTGCAGCGATTCGTCGAAATTGGGAGCCCAGTTCACCGTGTCTTCTTCGATATCCGCGAGCATCAGTTCCCCCAGTTCGAAGAAACGCGCCTCCGTGTAGCGCATAGCCGCCGCGCTGTCGCCGTCGATGGACCCGAAGTTCCCCTGCCCGTCCACCAGGCAGTAGCGCAAACTCCAAGGCTGGGCCATGCGGACCATCGTCTCGTAGATGGCGCTGTCTCCGTGGGGATGGTACTTACCCATCGTGTCGCCCACCACGCGGGCCGACTTTTTATAGGCGGCATTGTGGCGCAGGCCCAGCTCCATCATCGTATAAAGAATGCGCCGCTGCACGGGCTTCAAACCGTCGCGGGCATCGGGCAGAGCGCGGCCCACGATAACGCTCATGGCGTAGTTCAAATAACTTTGCTTGATCTCCTCCACCAGCGGCAAAGGCACAACTTTACTGAACAGGCTTTCGCCCTTCACTTCTTCTGTCATTCAATACCCTCCGAAGCCCACAATTGCATGTCTTTACAAAGATAAACATGTCCTTATCTCAGTCGATAAGGGCACCAAGCATATTTATTGTTTATTTTAACACGAATTCAACGCGGAAGGGCGGGAAAAGTGCGTCGCGCCGACCGGCAAACCCCCCAAGCCCCCCTTGTGAAACGCCACGGCAAAAAGCGCAGAAAGCACAGAATGTGAGAATGTATGAGGTATAAGGGTGAAATCGAGGAAATGGGGAAATGGGGGCTTCGCGTCAGAAATGAGACATTAGGGTTTACACCAACGCCGAACGATGTTAAAATCCATTGGATAAAAAGAAGGGTCGAAGCGATCCTGAAAGTTACAATCGCGAGATGTGAGATTTTATTTTTAAAAAGATTTCATTTTGAAAAGGAGCGTTTTTATGGCAACGCGAAGAGAACCACGTTTTAAGCTTTCCCGTCGTCTGGGAGTCAATGTCTGCGGTCACCCCAAGGCTTTGAAGCGGGTAGACACAAAAAAGCCCATGAGGGGCAATCAGAAAGTTTCGGAGTATGGCCTCCAGTTGTTGGAAAAGCAGAAAATCAAGGCTTACTACGGCATCATGGAGCGGCAGTTCGCCCGTTATTTCGAGATCGCGAAGAAGAGCTCCGAGATGACCGGCGTCGCTTTGTTGAAGACGTTGGAGTGCCGTTTGGACAACCTGGTCTACCGTATCGGTTTCGCCCGCTCCATCCGGCAGGCGCGCCAGATTGTGAACCACGGTCATGTTTTGGTCAACGGCCTGAAAGTGGACATTCCCTCCTACGGCGTGAAGGTGAACGATGTGGTCGCCTTGAAAGAAAAGTCCCGCGCGAATCAGGTTTTTCAGGATAATTTCCAGGGGCTCGTCTCGTTCAACGTTCCCTATATCGAGAAAAACAAGGATCAGTTCAGCGCCAAGCTAGTGCGGGAACCTCTGCGTCACGAGCTTCCCATCGACGTCAACGAGATCCTGGCCGTGGAGTTGTACTCCAAGTAAAAAACAAAACAAAAAACCCTCTTTTGATTTCTCGATTGCGATACTTCGCGGGAAGAGACGAAAAGCCCAATCCCAACCAGGGGATCGGGCTTTGTGCTGTTTTGCCGGCGTTGTCGGATGCCCACTCAGTCCTTTCGGTTCTCGACGGGCAGGCATTCGATGCGCAGTTCGTCCAGGCGGGCTTTTTCGACCACGTCGGGCGCTTTCGAAAGCAGGCACTGCGCCTTCTGAGTTTTGGGGAAGGCCATGACGTCCCGGATGGACTGCCCGCCGCACAAGAGCATGGCTAGACGGTCCACCCCCAAGGCAATGCCCCCGTGGGGCGGCGTTCCGTAGGAAAGCGCGTCCAGGAAAAAGCCGAAACGCTCTCTCGCTTGTTCCTCTCCGATGCCCAAACAAGAAAACGCCTTGCGCTGCACTGCGGGGTCGTGGATTCGGATGGATCCCCCGCCCACCTCGTTACCGTTCAAAACCACGTCGTATGCGCGGGCCAGCACCTTTCCGGGGTCCGTTTCCATCAGGTCCAGCTGCTCCAAAACGGGGGACGTGAAGGGGTGATGCATCGCCGACCATCGGCCTTCTTCCTCGCTCCACTCGAACAACGGGAAATGAACCACCCACAAAAATTTCCACGCGTTTTCGTCGAACAGCCCCCGAGCTTTGCACAGGTCGAGGCGC
>JAISWV010000068.1 GCA_031270755.1 Synergistaceae bacterium | reverse complement strand
CGGCATGACCTTTCCCAGCTCGTCGATGTGGATGGGGGTACGGATGCCCGCCACCACGTCCTCGCCCTGGGCGTTGATCAAGAACTCGCCGTAGAGCTTGTTGGTTCCATCGGAGGGGCTGCGCGTAAAGCAGACGCCCGTGCCGCAGTCGTCGCCCAGGTTGCCGAAGATCATGGAAACGACGTTGACCGCCGTCCCCAAGTCGTCGGCGATTTTGTTGATTTTGCGGTACGTGACCGCCCTGGGGATGTTCCAGCTCTTAAAAACGGCCTCGATGGCTTTACGAAGCTGCTCCCAGGGGTCCGTCGGAAAATCCGCGCCCGTGGAGGCCTTGTAGATCTTTTTAAACTCGGCCACGATCTTCTCCAGCTCCTCCGCGGGGATCTCGTTGTCGAAGGAAATCTTCAGTTTCTTTTTGCACTCGTCCAGGACATGTTCGAATTTCCCCGAATCCACCTCGTCCACGACGCTGCTGAACATTTGAATGAAGCGCCGGTAGCTGTCGAAGGCGAAACGGCGGTTGCCGGAGGCGGCGGCCAGCCCCTCCACCGTGTCGTCGTTCAGGCCGAGGTTGAGAATCGTCTCCATCATTCCGGGCATGGAAATGGGCGCGCCCGAGCGCACGGAGACCAAAAGGGGGTTGACTTTATCGTTGAACTTTTTGCCCGTGTCCTTCTCCAAAGCGGCGACGGAGGACTTCACCCCGTCCCAGATCGTATCCAGGATCGCCGGGTCTTTCAAATATTTGAGGCAGAGCGCCGTCGTGATGATGAACCCCGGGGGCACGGGCAGCCCGCCGCGGACCATTTCGGCCAAATTTGCCCCCTTGCCTCCCAAAAGAGCCTTCATTCCGGCGTTGCCCTCGTTGAATCCGTAAATATACTTCTCACTCATACCAGTATTCCTCCCTATATTGTCGCCTATAGGCGTTCCATTACGATTTCAGAGTTCCCAAATTGCCGATTTCCTCGAAAAGAGCGTTGCAGCGTTTCAAAATGGCCAGGCGGTTGGCGCGTATTTTATCGTCGGTGTCCATGACCATCACGTCGTCGAAAAAGCCCGTCACGACCGGGGAAAGCTCCGAAAGCGACGCCGTCAGGCTCTCCCAGTCGCTGGCCCGAAGGGTCGCGCTCACCAGGGGTTCCATCTTCACGATCTCCTCATAGAGCGCTTTTTCCGCCGGTTTCAGCATCAGAGCGGGGTCGATGGAGTCCGAGACGTCCTCCGCCTTCTGGAGAATGTTGCGAACCCGAACCGCCGCCGTCACGAGGCCGTCGAACCACGGCTCGTCCTTGACCTTGTTCAGGACCTCCACCAAGCGCAGCGCCTGGAGCGGACGGTGTCCCGTCACGGAAATCGCCAGCTTGGCCAGCTCGTGTTCGTAGTCTTTTTCTTTGATCTGCATCAGAAGGCGCTGGTCCAGAAAGGAAAAAATTCTGTCCACCGTCTGCATGTCCACGAGGTTGACGAGAGCGGAGGTCCGCACGGCCTCTTTTACGTCCGCGTCGAGCTTCCGCGCCCAGAGGATTTCGTTGACGCAGCGGGCGGCCCGGCGCAGGCCATAAGGGTCCTGGGAGCCCGTGGGCTCGAGGCCGGCCTTGTGACAGTTCACGATAATATGAATCCGCTCGGCCAGGCCAAGAATAGCGCCCACGTTATCGGAGGGAACGCTGTCCGAAGCCGACTTCGGGAGGTATTGCTCGTAGAGGGCCAGCGCCACTCGCGGGTTTTCGCCGTCGATACGCGCGTACTCGCGCCCCATGATCCCCTGAAGCTCGGGAAATTCGTAAACCATATGGGTAACGAGGTCCGCCTTGGAGAGAAAAGCCGCGCGCTCCACGAGTTTCGCGAGTTCCGGCACTTTCAAGTCCTCGCACAGCCATATTGCCAGCTTCTGCGTTTCCATCACTTTATCGTAGACGGAACCCAATTTTTCCTGATAGACGACGCTCTTGAGGCGTTCGACGTTTTCCCCCAAGGAGTGCTTGCGGTCTTCCGCCCAGAAGAACGCGGCGTCCTCCAGGCGCGCCCGCAACACCCGCTCGTTGCCCTCCCGGATGGTTTTCATATCCACCGCCCGGTTGTTGGCAACCCCCACGAAGGAGTTCATCAATCGGCCTTCTTTGGTCCGGACGGTAAAGTATTTCTGGTTTTTCTTCATGGAAGTGGTCAGCACTTCCTGGGGAATCCCGAGAAAACCCTCGTCGAAGGAGCCCAGAAACGGCACCGGATACTCAACGAGGTAAAGGTTCTCCTGGACGATGTCGGGGTCCAGCTCCACCACGCCGTTATGCTCGTGCTCCAAAGAGGCTATCCCCGCCAAAAGCTTTTGCTTCCGTTTTTCCTGATCCAGGATGACGTAGTTGTCGTAAAGCTTTTCTAAAAATTCGTCCGTGTTCTTGATCTCGATGGCCTTGTCTCCCATGAAGCGGTGTCCGCTGGAGGTCCTGCCGCTTGTCACGTCACCGTGGGTGAAGGGGACGACCTCGTCACCGTACAGCGCCACGATCCAGCGTATGGGACGGGCGAATCGGACCGTGGGGTCCTTCCAGTACATGTTTTTGGGAAAGACCAGTTTCCCGACGAGCTCCGGCAAAAAAATAGGCAGAAGAGACCTGGTGGGTTTCCCTTCTTCCTTCACCTCGGCGACGGCGTAGGGCACGCCGTCTATATCCACCTCTTTCAGGTCGTCGATGGAAATTCCTTTGCTTCTGGCAAAACCCTCCCCCGCCCGCGTCGCGTTGCCCGAGGAATCGAAGGCCGACGCCCAGTGCGGTCCCTTGTATGAGGCAACGAGATCTTCCTGCCGGGCGGCCAGGCCGTGTACGCAGAGCACCAATCGGCGGGGCGTCGCGTAGGTGTGCACGTCGTTGAACGGAATGCGCAGCTGAGCCAGAGACGCTGTCGCCAAAGTTTTCAAGGTTTCCAACATAGGCGCGATAAAACGGGACGGGATCTCCTCCGTTCCGATTTCCAAAATCACATCTTTATGATTCAGCTCGGGAGAGTTCATCTCACGTTTCCTCCGTTCGCGAAAGCGCTCGGCGGCTCTCCGGCCATGCCGCGGGCCTCTGCGCTCTCGAATTTCCCGGAAAGGGGATATCCCATGTTTTTACGCATGTTCACGAAGGCCTCGCAGCAGCGGCTGGCCAGGGCGCGAATGCGGCCGATGTAGCCGGTGCGCTCCGTCACGCTGATGGCGTTGCGGGCGTCCAACAGGTTGAAGGCGTGAGAACACTTCAAAACGTAATCATAGGCGGGCTGCACGAAGCCCTTGTCCAAAATGCGCTTCGCCTCGCCTTCGTAGAGGGTGAAAAGCTGGAAAAGCATCGGCACGTCCGCGATCTCGAAGTTGTAGTGGGAGTACTCCACCTCTCCTTTCAGATGCACGTCGCCGTAGCTGACCCTGCCCACCCACTCCAAGTCGTAGACGTTTTCCACCTTTTGAATGTACATGGCGAGGCGTTCGATGCCATAGGTGATCTCCGCCGGAACGAGGTCCATATCGACGCCGCCAACTTGCTGGAAATAGGTAAACTGCGTCACCTCCATTCCGTCGAGCCAGACTTCCCACCCCAGACCCCAGGCGCCGATCGTGGGGTTTTCCCAGTCGTCTTCGACGAAGCGAATATCGTGCTCCAAGGGGTCGATCCCCAGCGCGACGAGGCTTTGGATGTAAAGATCCAGTATATTGGACGGCGCGGGCTTGATCAGCACCTGATATTGGTAATAGTGTTGCAGACGATTGGGGTTCTCGCCATAACGCCCGTCCGTGGGACGCCTCGAAGGTTCCACGTACGCCACCCGCCAAGGTTCCGGCCCCAAGGCGCGCAGCGAGGTCGCCGGGTTCATGGTGCCGGCTCCCACTTCAATATCGTAAGGCTGCTGTATCACGCAGCCTTGCTCCGACCAAAAGCGCTCGAGCCGGAAATAGACTTCTTGAAAGTTCAAAAAACACGCCTCCCATAATCCGTAGTTGTGCTAAATGCTAATTGTAATGGAAATTCGTCCAAACCGCGACACCAAAATGAAGTGCGTTCGCTCACACTTCTTTCAAAAATTTCTCCGCGCGCCGCGCCGCGCCGGCGAAAAAACGCCCGTCCATACCCGG
>JAISWV010000011.1 GCA_031270755.1 Synergistaceae bacterium | reverse complement strand
GTGATTTTTCAATTATCTTTTTTATCGTCTCTTCCATCATTATATCCCGGCTCACTTGCCGAATTCCACGACCGTGACGCCGTAACCTCCCTCTCCAATGTCGCCGAGGTGATAGTCGGACACGTATTTCAACCTGGCGCAGAGAGCGTGAACCTCGCGGCGCAATATGCCCTCTCCCCGTCCATGAATGATGAGGACGCTGGAATGTCCCGCACGGTAGGCCCTGTCCAAGTACGTGCTCATCAAAGGCAGCGCCTCGTCCACGCTCATTCCCCGCACCATCAACGAGCCGGGGACCGTCTCGCGCTTCATCGCGGAGGCCGTGTCCGCAGGGGGGATGGCCACCTTGGCGGTCTTCCGCGTCTGCACCAACCGGTCTACGGAAACCTCCACGTGCATGGGGCCTGCAGTGAGCCTGGCTTTGCCGTTTTTGACCGACTCGATCACTCCGACGATGTCGCTGCCCGCAACTTGAACCGTCGCCCCCGCTTTTGGCTCAAAGGTCTCCGGCTTGTTTTCCAGTTCCCGGGCGACGCGCTTGTCATGCCGGGCCTCCAGCCCCTTGCGAATTTTCTGAAACTCCTGCCGCTTCGCGTTGAACTCCTTGTGAGCCGCAGATTTTGCCACGTCCTCCAGCCCCCTTATCAGGTCGCGCGACGTGGCCTCCGCCTTCGCTATCAAATCGGAGGCTCGTTTGTCCGCGGCCGAAAGGATCTTGTCTTTTTGATACTCGATCTCCGCCACGCGAGATTCGTAAATTTTTTTGAGCTGCGCCATTTCGGCGCGTTCTTTTTCGAGCCGGCATTCCATTGCGTCCAGTGCCGCCTTACGCTCGTTCAACTGCCCGATCAGGTCTTCCACAGAGATATCGCGCGCTCTCAAAGACGCATACGCCAGGTCCAGCACGCTCTCGGGCAACCCCCATCGCTTCGCGATCAAGAGCGCGTTGCTCTTTCCCGGAACGCCCATCAGAAGGCGATACGTGGGGGCCAGGTTGTCCGCGTCGAACTCCAGGCTCGCCGTTTCCACGGAGGGCGTGGTCAAGGCGTATTGTTTGATGGGATTGTGGTGTGTGGACGCCAAGGTCAGAGTGCGGTTGTTCTTCAGCGTTTCCAGAATGGCCATCCCCAGCGCGGCGCCTTCTTGAGGATCGGTGCCCGCGCCGAGCTCGTCCAGCAGCACCAAGGACCTGGAGGTCGCGGTTTTCAATATCCCCACGATGTTTTTCAAGTGAGCGCTGAAAGTGGACAGATTTTGTTCGATGCTTTGCTCGTCTCCGATGTCCGCGTAGACCGCGTCGATGTTTCCGATGGACGAGCCGTCCCGGGCCGGCAGGGGCAGCCCCGACCACCCCATCGTCACGCAAAGCCCCACTGTTTTCAATATGACCGTTTTGCCGCCGGTGTTGGGTCCGGTGATGACCAGAGACGTGAAAGGGCGGCTTTCCGTTTTCGAAGGGGTTTTGCTTATGCCTTCGTTGTTTTTGTTCTTGGCGCCGCAGTGCACCGTCACGGGGACGGCGGCGTCCTTCAAGAGAGGGTGGCGCGCCTCCACCAGGTTGAACTGCACTTGGCGCGACAGGGCCGGCAGGGTCCAACGCCGTTTCCGCATGACCTCCCGGGAGGCGTGGAGCAGGTCGACTTCGCCCAACACCTGCTGCGCTTCCGAGACGGCTCGCTCGCGCGCCAGAATTTTTCTCGTGATCTCCATCAAGATGCGCGTTTCCTCGTCTTGCTCGTCCCGGACCTTCAAGATCATGCTGTTGTTGACGGTGGAGAGCATCCGCGGTTCCATGTAAACGGAGTTTCCCGAGGCCGACCGGTCGACCAGAAGGCCGGGAAAGCGATTGACGTACTCCTGCCGCACCACCAGAAGAAAACGTCCGTCTCGGTAAGCGAGAGAACGCTCCTGCAGCATGTTCAAAATATTGGAGTCCTCCATCAAACGCCCGGCGGTTTTGCGTCCGGCCCGCTTCAGGTTTTCGAGGTCGTTTCGAATTTCCTGCAATTTAGCCGACGCCCCGTCCGCCAGCCGCCCCGATTCCTCGATGGCCGACAGGGCCTCCAGCTCCGGGGTGAAGTCTCGAATGCGCCGCTCCAGGCTTTCAAATACGGGATAGCTGCTCTTCAATCCGGACAAAGCCTCTTTCACCCGCGCCGCCAGGGAGAGCAAGGTCTTGACTTTCAGCAATTCCTCGCCAAAAAGAAAACCGCTCTTTTTCGCCGAAGGGAAGAGATCGGTGACGCATACGGCAGCGGCGTTCCACGGGATTTCTTTGTCGCCATACCGGTCGGAACAGTCCGACCACGCCCTCAAGAGTTCATGGCGCCCTTCCAGTCGCTCCATGGTTTTGCACGGCGCGAGAGATGCGAGGGCGTTTTGCCCCAGCTCGCCCCTCAGGTTTTCCGCGAAAGGGAAAAGGGATTTTTCGAACTCCAGCAAATCCAGCACGGATTCGGATATGTCCATTACGGCGCGAGAGATCGCTTGAGGATTTCGTTCTGAACTCCCGTCTGAACTTCCATCAGCGCGTCCGGTGTCAGACGGGTGACGTCGATCCATCCGTTGTCCGCCAGTATTTTCAAAACGCCGGGCCATACGGCGGCGACGCTGCTCATGACCCAGCTTTCTTTCATCCAATCGCCGTCGAAGAGAGGCGAAAAAACAGAAATGACGCCATAAACGAGAAGAATGATGACAAAAGCGCGGGCTGCGCCGGAGACGGCGCCCGTCAGGTGGTCCAAAAGCGATAAGTTGGCCGCTTTGACAAGAGACCGCAAAATTTTGCCCACCACCGCAAAAACCAAAGAGATGGCCACAAAAATCACGGCGGAACACACCAGTCCCATGACGGTGGGATCCCAGCCCGGAAAGTAGGACAGCACGACGCCCGTCAAGGGCTGCGCAAACGTCCATGCTCCGGTGACGCTGGCGATCAAACCCAACAGAGACACGATCTCTCCCGTCAAACCGCGCAGCGTGCCTCTAACGATGAAAAAAGCGAACATACACGCCGTGCCGATGTCGAATACACGAGCAAAAGTCATTCCCCTGCCTCCCTTGCCGCAAACAGCGCTTCCGGTTACCAGGGCCACCCGGCCTGGATAAAATATTGAAGGCGCAGACCGATGACGTTCAAAGCCTGGGGGCCGCACAAAAACGTCACCACACCGCCGACGGCGAGGAAGGGAACGAGAGGGATGGAATCGCCTCTCCCCCATTTGATTTTACCCCGAAGCATCAAATAGGCGATCCCCCCGCCCCCCGCTATGATGCCGATGTAAAAAGCGAGCAGCGTCATTTTCCACCCCAAAATGGCGCCGGCTCCCCCC
>JAISWV010000369.1 GCA_031270755.1 Synergistaceae bacterium | reverse complement strand
CTCCATCGAGACGGGCGCGACGGAGGCATTTCTGGACCTGGATTCCGAATTTCACCTTGCGATAGCGAAGGCAACGCAAAACGAAGTACTTTTCGAGATGAGCAAACACCTGCTCGAACTGGCCGACATCCACATGTGGCGTACCTTTAAGGTTAACCTGGGGCTGCTGAAGCCAACGATCCAAATTCATCGCAAAATTCTTGGAGCGATCAAAAAACGGGATCCAAAGAAGGCCGAATTTTACGCGGAAACACACCTCATGCACTACATCAGCGAAATCGTCGGAAAAGCGAACTGAAAAATTTTGTAATACTAAAAAAGAGGTGGTGCAGTATGTCTTTGCCGAAAGTTTACGTGGGGCTGCCGATTCAGGAAGCGGGACTGGAGATTCTGCGAGGCCGGGTGGACTACAGGATCTGGGAAAGAGAAGGCGCGCCGGACCGTGAGGAGCTGTTGCGCGAACTGAAGGACGTTGAGGGGCTCCTGTCCGGGCTTCCCATACGCGTCGATGAAGAGCTGCTGAACGCCGCATCCAGGCTGAAGGTCGTCAGCAACTACGCCGTAGGCTACGACAACATCGATGTGGCGGCGGCGACGAAGCGCGGGATCTGCGTCACCAATACCCCCGACGTCCTGACGCCCGCGACGGCGGATCTCACCTTCGCCCTCATCCTGGCCTCCGCGCGGAGGATCATCGAGGCTAACGCTTTCCTGCGTTCTGGAGAATGGAAGGTGTGGGCTCCGGAGCTTCTGGTCGGCAGGGAGGTCGCCGGAAGCACACTGGGCATCATCGGCTTCGGCAAAATCGGCCAGGCCGTGGCCAAACGGGCCAGAGGGTTCGATATGAACATCCTGTACTTCGATACCGCGCGCCGTGAGCCTGAACATTCTTCGGGCGCAAAATACGCCTCTCTGGACGAGCTTTTGAAGAACAGCGACTTCGTTACGCTGCACTGCCTTCTGAACGAACAGACGAAGAACATCATCGGGGAAAAAGAGCTGCGTTTGATGAAGAATACCGCCATCCTCATCAACGCCGCCCGCGGCCCCCTGGTCGACCCGTCCGCCCTCTACAGGGCCTGCTCCGAGAAGTGGATCTGGGGCGCGGGACTCGACGTCTTTGTGAAAGAACCCGTGTCGCCGGACGATCCGCTCCTCACTCTCCCCAACGTCACGACCGTACCCCACATCGGAAGCGCCAGCAGAGTGGCGAGGGACGGCATGGCGCGCCGATCCGCAACGAACCTGACGGCCGTCCTCGGCGGGCATAGACCCCAGGACCTCGTCAACCCCGAGGTTTGGCAGGCATAAAAATTAATTTGAGGCAGGTGTTCGGTTTTGAGTAAAATCGGCTTCATCGGATTGGGGATCATGGGAAAACCCATGGCCAAAAATCTCGTCAGGGCAGGTCATCAGCTTGTGGTCTTCGACGTTGTGGAGACAGCCGTTCAGACGCTGGTCTCCGACGGCGCCTCCAGGGCCGCCTCTCCCCGCGAGATCGCGGAGCAGAGCGACGACTTCATCGTCACCATGCTGCCGAATTCCCCTCACGTCAGAGAGGTCGTTGCAGGAAAAAACGGCCTTCTGGAGGGTGTTCGCAGGGGGCAGACCCTCATTGACATGAGTTCCATCGCCCCCCTGGTCAGCCGCGAGCTGAACGCGCTTCTGGCGGAGAAAGGGGTCGATATGCTCGACGCCCCCGTCAGCGGAGGACAGGAAAAAGCGGAAAAGGGAACCCTTGCCATCATGGTGGGAGGCAGAGAAGCGGCTTTCGATAAGGCCAGACCCGTTCTTGAGAAAATGGGGGCCAGTGTCATACGGGTCGGCGAAAGCGGGGCGGGGCAGATCACCAAGCTGGTGAACCAGACGATCGTAGCCGTCAACATTGCCGCGGCAGCTGAAGGAATGAGCCTGGCGGAAAAGGCGGGTGTCGATCCCCGCAGGGTTTTCGATGCCATACGCAAGGGGCTTGCCGGCAGTCAGTGTCTGGAGGACAAGGCGCCGCGCATGTTCGAAGGGCGCTACGAGCCGGGCTTTCGCGTCGGTCTGCATATCAAGGACCTGAACAACATTCTTGAGACGGGACATGCCCTCCACAACGCCATGCCGCTCAGCGCGCAGGTGATGGAGATGATGCAAAACCTGGCCAACAATGGATATGAAGCCCTCGACCACGGAGCCCTTGGGCTTTACTACGAAAAATTGAACGGCATCTCGTTAAAAAAATAACTTAAAAGGAGCGTGGGCAAAAATGATATTCAGGTCGGGGGAGCTGGAAAAGGTCATTGTGGACAAGCCGCGGGGTGGACCCGGTCAGATGGAGTGCCTTTTCGCCTTTCAAATGGGCAAAGCCCCGGAAGGCAGCGCTTATCAGGTCCTGGCATCCCAGACTCTCGAGCCGGGCAGCGGCCTTGGTTATCATCAGCATCCGGACAACGAGGAGCTGTATGTCATTATCTCGGGACATGGAACCTTCATTGACAACGGCAACGTGGAAAAACCGGTGGGGCCGGGCGACATGACCCTGACGCTCAGAGGCGAGTCGCACGGGCTCACCAACACGGGAAGCGAACCGCTGCGCTTCCTCGCCGCCATCGCAAAAAAACAATAACCCGAAAAATCGAAAAAATTTTTTTGACGGAGGTGCAGTCTGATGTGGGGCAAGGTTCCGTTGATGGATACGATACAAAAGGTCCCGGGCGGCTTGATGGTGTGTTTCATGTTTTTGGGTTGTCTCGTCAATACCTTCTTTCCCCAGGCTCTGCAGATAGGCGGATTCACGACTGCTCTTTTCAAGACCGGACATACCCCCATGATCGGGCTTCTTCTTGTTTGCAGCGGAGCACAGATCACGGTGCGCAACGCGGGCCTGACGCTCTGGAAGGGTTGCGTTCTGAATTTCTCCAAGGTCATTTTGGGTTGCGTTATCGGCGTGGCTTTGGGAATCTTTCTCGGCCCCAACGCGACGCTGCTGGGCTTGAGCCCACTGGCTCTGATCGCGGCGATGTCCAACAGCAACGGCGGGCTTTACACGGCGCTCGCAACCCGTTACGGTGAAAACAGCGACATCGGAGCCATTGCCGTCATTTCTCTGAACGACGGCCCCTTTTTCACCATGCTGGCGATGGGCCTGACCGGTCTGGCGAATATTCCCTGGATGGCTCTTATCGCCGTGCTGGTCCCGATTATCGCAGGAATGATTCTGGGGAACCTCGACGATAAATTTCGCCACTTCCTCGCTCCCGGCGTAGCTTTGTCCGTCCCCTTCTTGGG
>JAISWV010000334.1 GCA_031270755.1 Synergistaceae bacterium | reverse complement strand
CCAGTCGATACGCTCGCCCAGGAGCAGGCCCACCCCGCGCCGGTCCTCGGAGACGAAGGCCATTTTGCTGTCCAGCGCCTCGCGGGGCGCGCCCAGTTTGACGGGCTTCCCGACGAGAGTCACCGTGCCGCCCGCGGGGAACAGCCCCATGACGCCGTTGGGAATGCCCAGCTTCCCCTGCCCCGCCAGGCCGCCGATGCCGAAGATTTCCCCCTTGCGGACGACGAAGGAAACGTCCCGGACCGTTTCGCCCGGCATATCGACCCACAAGTTTTCGATCGCCAAGGCCTCCGCCCCTTCATCTCCGGCGCGGGCCGCGCGGGTCGTGCGCTTGGAACTGACCTGGCGCCCCACCATCCACGAGGCGATTTCTCGAAGGGAGCTCGTCTTGGCCGGCGCCTCCTGGACGACCTTTCCGTCCCTCAGGACCACCAGCTTGTCGCAGAGCTCGATGATCTCGTGGAGGCGGTGCGAAATGAAGATGATCGCTATGCCTCCATCCGCCAACTTGCGCAGGGCGTCCAGCAGGATGCGCGACTCCGTTTCCGTCAGCACGGCCGTCGGCTCGTCCAGTACCAGCAGGCGTGTCGCGGAGCGGTCGATCTCCCGCGCTATCTCTACGAACTGCTTGTAGCCCACGGGCATCTCCGAGGCTATCGTGTCGACGCCGATATCGACGCCCAGGGTCTTGATGGCCTTTCCCGCCCGGGCGTTCATGGCGGAGCGGTTGAGGGTGGAGACGCGCTCGCTGAAAATCTGCTCCAGCGGGGAACGGTGCAGTTCTTCTCGGTTGAGAAGGATGTTCTCGGCGGCGGAGAACCCCGGTATGAGGGAAAATTCCTGGTGAACCATCCCCACCCCCGCCTCCAGGGCGTCGAAGGGGGACTTGAACTCCGCCTTTTGTCCGTCGATGAAAATGGTTCCTTCGTAGCCTCCGGTACCGGTGATGACCGGCATACCGAAAAGGATGTTCATCAAGGTTGACTTGCCCGCTCCGTTCTCGCCGACCAGCCCGAGAATCTCCCCTTTGTTCAAGGAGAAGTTGACGCTCGAAAGGACGCGATTTCCAAAATATTCCTTGCCTATGTTTTCCAATTTCAACAACGGAACTTCAGGCAAACGTCATCACCTCTTATATGAATTGTTATGAAAAAAGGAGAGGGGGCGTCCCTCTCCGTGCGGGCGTCGTTCGTGCAGCAGGTTATTTGCCGATGCTGTAATATTTCTCGGGAACCTCCGCGGAGGTCAGGCCCAAGTACCCTTTGCCGAAAACGTAGGTGTCCTGATAGACCAATCCGAACTTCCGGTTGCGCACGCCCGTGCCCGCGTCGGTGTAGTAGCTGGCGTTCCACTTGGCGCCGGGGGTGTATTTGTCATAGCACTCCAGCAAGTCTTTGATGCTCTCGAGCTTCGCCTTGCCTTCGACGATACGTTTGCCGAATTCGCCCAAGGCCGCGCTCTGAGTGTAGCCGTAAGAATAGGCCCAGGTCCCCATGCGTCCCGTTCCGCCCGCGTCCGCGACGGCCTGCTCCAGCTTCTTGAGGATCGCGGGCCAGTCGCCTTTTTCCTTGGAGAAGTCGACTCCCAGCGCTCCGGGATAGCCCATCAGCGGGGAAGGCAGGTCGGCTTCCACGAAGCTGCCGCCCAGGGCCGCGATGCGGTTCAGCAGGGGTTCGGTGTGGGCGTTGTTCGTGCAGAAGAAAGAGGCGTCTTTGCCGTACTTTTCGAGCCAGACCGGCACGTTTTCCAGGATGTACTGCTGCGCCCCCGCCACACCCACGTCGGTTGTCGGGTCGGGAGCCGTCTCGAAGACGAACTTGATGCCCAGATCTTTACAGACCGCCTCCATAATGGCGCGGCGGCGGCCCAGGGTTTCGTAGCTCATGTGGCGCGGGAAAGAAATGTGGACGAAGGTCTTCGCGCCCAGCATCTGAGCGCCCAAAGGAATCGTGTAACCGCGCGAGATATTGTCGGTATTGACCGCCAGGTCGGCCACTGACGTGATGACGCCGGGATCCTCGTGGGCTTCCCCCGCCAGGAGAAGAATATCCGGGCGCCTCTCGCGGATGCGGCGGAACCCTTCCGTCGTTCCCGGAACCGCTTCGTTCACCACGACGACCTTCATTTTCGGGTCGTCGGCGAGACCGGCGAGCTGGCTGATGGTGGTTTCCATCTCCGACATGAACTGGTCGGGATAGGTGATGTGAGTGATTATCCCGCCGTCGGCCGTGCTCCCGTACTCCTCGATCAAGCGTTCCGCTCCTCTCAGGTTGTCCTCGGCCTGAGAAACGGTGCCCGTTACGATGCCGATGTGAAATTCCCCCTCTTTCAGAGGTTCCGCCGACTCGGCAGGCAAAACTACCCCCATCGCAAATACTCCCGCAAGCAAAACCGCCAGAACCAGATACTTTCTTACCATTGCAAGACCTCCCCAGACCTGAAATTTGCCCGCCGGCGTCCGGCGGGGTAATACATCGACAAAGGAATAAAACACCTCGATCTTTTTATACTAACTCATGCCGGATAGCAGGTCAACAGCAAGGGCGCGACCTTGGCGGGATAATTTGGACGATTGTCGCCGAGAGTCACTCTCAATGTGGGGAACGATCTATGAGCCTGCGGCAGACGAGTGATATTTTGCACAAAAAAGAGCCGCGGGCCTTGAAGCAGCGTCATTTTTCTCCGAAGCGCTTCGTGAAGAAGGCTTGAAGCCGGGCCAAAGACGCGGCAATGTCCTCGGGCAGGTCGGGAGATTTTTCCAAGTAGCCCCGTGCGAGCTCTTTCGCGTCCTCCTCCCTCGCTCCCGGGAGGGGGGAGGACGGCGTATACCCTTGCAACCTCGTGCCTTTCAAAGGAAGGCGGCCGACGACAACCTTCACTTTCACGACGTCCATTTGCCATCTCTGCTTCAGAGCGCGGACAATGTTCCCGCCCATCATCGACAGGCGGCTCGCTACGAGAGGCGTTTCCGCGACCACCACCAGCTCGCCGTCCAAGATATCCACCGGCGCGGATTGTTCACCCAAAAGCAGCCCGATAACGCCGACCCATTCCTTCGCTGCTTGACTCAACTTCGCCCGAAGCTCGTACTCCGGCGGCATGACATGTCCCAACAACGCATTCACCGGCAGCAGTTTCCCCACGCGCCCTCCCGGCCTCCGTCTTTCCACGACCCCACCTCCCGCACTACCTTATCATTCATACTACATATTTTGCATTCTATGTGGAAGGGTCAATTGATTGATTGATTGATTGATTGAAAAAGTGCCTCCTTCTCCGCCCTTCTCTCTGTTTTCTCTCTCTTCTTTCGTATACTGCTTGTGTTATGATTAAAAGCTGGTGAATCTCTCTAATGAGAGAATTCTTTAAAAACGAGGTTTTTTTATGAGTACGAACTTCAAGTTTACGGATCTTAAACGTTGTTTTTCGAAACCCACCGACCTGGGCCAAGGGTCGGTGGGGATGACGCTTCTGCAAATGTCCATTCCCGCGGTCAGCATGATGCTTTTGAACACACTTTTTTTCATGGTGGACACGATTTTCATCTCTTGGCTGGGGGAGCTGCCCACAGCCTCCGTGTCCTTGACTTTTCCCGTCAACATCACGCTTTTCGCTTTTCTCGAGGGCGTGAGCGGAGGGACGACCGCCCTTGTGGGGCAAAATATGGGCCGCGGCAGATTGTCGAACGCGCGAAAGGTGGCGTTCTCCGGCTTGGCGTTGGGCTATCTTCTTTCCGCCTGCGCGGTCCCCATGCTATTTCCGGGGATTTCGGCCGCGATCTTCAACCAGCTCGGCGCACTGGGGAACACGGAGATGCTCCGGCTGAGCTACGCCTACAACATGTGGCTGCCCTTGATGGCCCCGCTCATCACCTACACCTTCGTGTCCAACAGCGTCTTCCGGTGTCAGGGGGACACGGTGACGCCCCTGGTCTGCATGGCTATCGCCAACCTGATCAACGGGGTCCTGGATCCCATCTTCATCTTCGCCTTCGGCTGGGGAGTGGGGGGAGCCGCCGCCGCCACCTTCGTGGGGCGTGTCTTCGCCGTGGTCTACATCCGCCGCAAGATGAAGCGCAACCGGGACATCTCCCTGCCTTTTCTCCTGCCCCTGCGCAGGGCTTTCACCCGCTACTGGAAGTCCATCTCCGCCATAGGTTTTCCCGTAACGTTGGCCACGGGGAGCATCGCCTTGGGCTTCGGCGGAGTGAACCGCGTGCTGGCCACCTTCGGCCACCATGCCATCGCAGCCTGGATGCTGGGTATCCGGGTCGAGGATTTTTACTTCACCATCGCCATGGGGGTGGGCTCGGCCCTGACTCCCTTTTTGGCGTTCAACTACGGCCGGCGGGATCTTCCTCGGATGATGGCGGGCATCAAAGCCGCCGCGTGGATCGCGGGCAGTCTCATGACGGTGACCGGGACGATCATCTTCATCTACCCCCACGTGTTCCTGGGGCTCTTCCACCCCTCGGAGCGGGTGCTGGACCTAGCCAGCCGCTCCATTCGCATCAGCATGCTCGTCTACCCCATCGTGGTCATGCACTTCGTTTTGGGATCGTCCTTCGTGGCGACGGGCTACTCTTTTTTCGGCACCGCGACTCAGTTGACGCGCTCGATTTTCGCACGCATCCCCGCGGCGCATTTCTTCGCCTGGTGGCTGGGAGAACGGGGCATTTGGTGGTTCCAACCCTTTTCTTACCTGATCAGCAGCTTCGTGACGCTGTTTTGCTTCGTCTACATGATGAGAAAGATCCGGCAGGACTTTGCCGTTTCGTAAACGTTCTCCCCCTGACAACACTCCGGAGAGAATACCCTCTCGGAGTATGATGCAATCGCCGACATGTTCGTAAATTTGGCAGTGTCGGTGACGTTCTTTCCCAATCTGCGTCGCCGCCCGTGACCCGGAGCTTGCGAATTCCTAGGGGCGGCAAAAACCCGGCAGATTTACAGGTGTTCTCGTAAGACAAGATATTTTCGCCCCGCGGAGATTTTACACCGGACTCCGGCATACAGTAAACACAGCGCAGGTTGCGGCGGTCGGTGATGGAAATGCGGGCAGAGTTGATCTTCCCGTCGAAATGGTTCAGTCGAGAATATGGTCAAGGGGCTGGTCTCCGCCGCGTTTGCCGTATCTCAGGTGTTAGTCATGAGCTCCGCCCCCTGAGTCTAAACGTTTACCGACTCCATCACATACGAAGGCGGCTGAGATATAAGCATCCCAGCCGCCTTCTGAATTTTTACCCTTCGCTTTCTTCTTCGTCAAAATCACACGGAAAGCGACAAAAGGTTGCGGTATATCGGATAAGGCCACAGCTCTCCGGCTATCAACAGTTCCGCGGCGTCGCAGGTACTGCGTATCGAGTCCATCAGAGGAACGGCTTCCTTCACCAGAAGGTCGGCCCTTTCGCGAGCGCCCAACGATCCCAGCTTTTCTTTCAAAGCCCAGAGCTTTTGCGCGTCTGCGATGAGTCCGGCTTTGAAGCAGCCCAAATCGCGGATGTACTGCTTCCAGGGAGCGCCCTCCGGGAACTCGATGCCGTCCAAGGCGGAGAAGGATTTTTTCTCCAGAATGAGCTGTTTTGAAATAGCGGGAAGAATGCCTTCCCACAGCATGTCGTAGAGAATGGAGACCTCGATTTCGAGGGCGCGCTCGAAGGCATCCATGCGAATTTCGTGGAGCACCTCCAACTCCTGTCCTTTGAAGACGCCCAGCCCTTCCAGCATTTCTTTGTTTTTGGGCCGAAGCAAAAGATCGATCTTTTCGGGTGTCGTTTCGGCCTCGATCAGGCCTCTGCGG
>JAISWV010000311.1 GCA_031270755.1 Synergistaceae bacterium | reverse complement strand
ATGACTTTGATCTACAGAGGGATTCTGGCGTTGGTTCTACTTCTGACGATCCGCTGCTGCTATCGGGAAAAGGACTTCTGGAAACAGGCGACTGCGGCGTTGGTGGTCATTCCGCTTTTGCTCCGGCTTTTCATGATTAAATAAAATAGGGAGGGGGCACGAGATGAAATCCGACTCCCCGCGCCCTGGGATAAAGGGCGGTAAAATCACGGCCACGGTCCTTCTGGCTCTGGCCCTCACGGTTTGTTTCGTTACGGGTCGCGAGTTCGCGGGCAGCTTCGCTCTGGACGCCGTCTTTCCCGCGGAAGGCTTCGAAAAAAAATTGCTCTCCGATTACTTCGACGGATTGAAAGATCACCCCATGGACACGCCGGTCTTCGTGCAAACAGGAGCTCAGCCTGGAGGCAGCGCCCTGATCCTTGGGGGCACGCACCCCAACGAGCCGTCCGGGTATATGGCGGCTACGCTCTTTCTCGAAAACGCCCGCGTCTCACAGGGGCGGCTTTTCGTCATTCCCTTCGCCAACGCCAGCGGGTGCACCCACACCCTGCCGCAGGAAGCTTCCCCGAGCCGAATACATTTCAGCGCAGCCAACGGGGCCGTCCGCGTATTCCGTTATGGAGCCCGGGACACCAGCTCCGTGGTCATGTGGCCCACGCCGGACATCTACATTCACAAGTCGTCGGGACAGGAGCTGGCCGGGAACGAGAGCAAAAACCTGAACCGCGCCTACCCCGGAGACCCAGAGGGTACCCCCGTGGAGAAGCTCGCCTACGGCATCATGGAGCTGCTGCGCAAAGAAAAAATCACTCTGGCCTTCGACCTCCACGAGGCGTCGCCGGAATACCCGGTGGTGGAGGCCATCGTCGCTCACGAGCGTAGCATGGAGCTGGCGGCCGCGGCGGCTATGGAGCTGATAGGGCAGGGAATAGAGATGCGCCTGGAACCGTCGCCGAAAAACCTTCGCGGACTGAGCCACAGGGAGTGGGGGGATTTCACCGAGACCATGCCTATCCTCATGGAAACCGCCAACCCCAGTCAGGGACGTTTGCGGGGGCGGACGGACGAGGCCCTCGCTCTTGGCGGACGGGATAAAGCCTATCTCAAAGCGGCCGGGCTGGGCCGTTTGTTTGTGCCTTACGGTGAAAGCGGGAAGCCCCTGGAGCAGCGGGTGGCGCGGCACGTGACCGCGATCCGGGTCTTCCTGGAGATGCTGTCGCTTTTCGACGATGCCAACGGAATCGTCGTCGAACGCATGCCCGGCTACGGCGACATTCTCGAAAAAGGAGTGGGCGCGTATCTCGCCGCTAAATGAAGTTTTAGTTTTTAGTTAGGGAAACGTTTTATTCGAGCATATTTTATTATATTTTATTGAAGGAGGAGTTGTAATGAAACGAATGGCAGTTGCGTTGTTTGCGTTTGTGTTGCTGTTGGGGACGGCAGCTTGTGCCGAGGCGGCGAACGCCCCTATAGCCTTCGAGGACGTGGTCGCGGAGAACGGGATGGTTGCCGCGGCCAACCGGCTGGCCTCCGAGGCGGGGGTCTCCATTCTGAAAAAGGGCGGAAACGCTGTGGACGCGGCGGTGGCTACGGCGCTGGCCTTGAACGTCGTGGAGCCCAACGCCTCCGGCATCGGCGGGGGCGGTTTCGCCACCATCCGCCTGAAAAACGGGGAGATCTTTTGCTGGGACTTTCGGGAGGTGGCTCCGGCATCGGCGACGAAGGACCTTTTCTCCTCCGAGCAATCCAAAAAAGAAAAATGGTCCTTCGAGGGAGGAAAGTCCATAGGCGTCCCCGGGTCCGTGGCGGGGCTTTTCACCATTCTGGAAAAGTACGGCACGATGACCTTCGCCGAGGTCGCGGCCCCCGCCATCGAGCTGGCGGAAAAGGGTTTCCCGGCGGACGCTCTGCTGGTGTCCATGGTGAAGGATAACTTCGAGAAGCTCAGCGCCTACAACCCCGACGGAACCTCCTACACGCCGGAGGGGCTGCCTCTGGAGGAAGGAAAGCTTCTTCAGCAACCCAAGCTCGCGGCCACCTTCCGGCTGCTGGCGGAGAAGGGACCTTCCGAATTTTACAAAGGCCCCATCGGCGAGGCTGTGGTCGCCGCGGTCACCAAGGCCGGAGGCAAGATGACGATGGAGGACTTGGCCAACTACAAGATCGAGCAGCGCACGCCCGTGAGAGGAACTTACCGCGGTTACGAGGTCGTTGCGCCTCCTCCCGCCTCCAGCGCCGGAACCCACATCATCCAGATTCTGAACGTCATGGAGAACTTCCCCGTTAAAGAATGGGGGCACAACAGCGAGAACTTTCTGCATCACCTAGCGGAAACCAGCAAGATGATGTTCGCGGACCGCTCCAAATACATGGCGGACACGGCGTTCACCAACGTCCCCCTGAAGGGTCTGACCTCCAAGGAGTACGCGAAAACTCTGGCCGACAGTATCGGAGAGAAGGCGAAGACCGAGATTCCCCACGGCGATCCCTTCGTCTTCGAGGGCGGGGAGAAGAAGATATCCGGCCTCCCGGCAGGGGAGCACAACGAACATTATTCCACGACGCACTTCTCCGTGTTGGACAAGGACGGCAACATGGTGGGCTGGACCTGGACCATCAACTACTTCTTCGGCAGCGGCGTCTTCGTGCCCGAGTACGGTTTCATGCTGAACGACGAGATGGACGACTTTTCCACCGACCCCGCCAGCGTGAACGCGCCCGAGCCCGGCAAGCGCCCCCTTTCTTCCATGACCCCGACGCTGGTGCTGGCTCCTGACGGAAAGCCCTTCATGACCCTGGGGTCTCCCGGCGCGACCCGCATCATTCTGGCCGTGGCCCAGATCATCGTCAACGCGGTGGATTTCGGCATGAGCATGGACGAGGCCATAGAGGCCCCGCGCCTCTTCAACAGCGTCAGCGGCGGGAAGGCCGGGAAGCTGGCCATCGAGGCGGGGATCGACGACGGGACGCTGAACGCCTTGAAGGCACGCGGACACGACCTGGACCCGCGCCCGAAAGACCTGTACTTTGGAGGAGCCCAGGGCATCATGCTGAAAGACGGCAAGATCATCGGCGGCGCGGACTCCCGCCGCAACGGAGCGGCCGTGGGATACTGACATTGGCTCAAAAACTGATATTTCGTTCAAAAATAGGGGGTTGCGCAAGCAGCCCCTTTGTAATTGATAAAATTCAATAAACTCGAAGTGACTGGCCGTCTAAGGTCAGCTCTCAATTCAGGAAATACCCTACTACTGTAAACCAAAAATGTTACATTGAAGGGTTGCCTATCTAAATACAAAATACAAAAAACACGTCGTTTTGACTGTAATCGTAACCTTTCACGCGTTGTCTTCAAACGCAGCCGCAAAATACGCTTTCATCCCTTTTCATTCCTCGGGGCGGGGTTCGTTTTTTGTGACGAGCCCCTCAAGCCGTTTTTGTATCTCGCCGTACTCCAGTCTGTCCAGCTGTTCCCTCAGCCACGTCACAAGTTCGCCGCCCGACTCGTACCTGCAGCGCTCCAGCTCCTTCAAGATTTCGTCCATCGCCGCGAAGTCAAAATGCCCCGCGGCATCCAACAGCTTCGCCAGAAGCGCGGCATCCGGCGCGTCTTTGTTTTCCTTTTCGCCGTTCTCCCCGTTCTTCGAAACGTCGCTCAGCAGGTCTTGGAGAGCAAAAAGCAATTTCTCGACCGTTTCTATAAAAACGTGATTTTTTACTCGGATTGTCTCGAAATCGCCGGACTTGGCCGCGAATTCCAAAATTTCCGCCTGCTTGGCAACCGTCCCGGCGCATATCCCGTAGCTCGATCCCTTGAGCCCGTGCACGGTTATGGCATACTCTCCAAGGGTTTCTTTGGTCTTGGAGACTTCGCGTATTTTCTCCAGCAACTCCGGCGTGTGGACCACAAACGAACGAAGAATTTGCAAGTAAGCGTCTTCGCCCTCATAACGCTCCACCCCTGCCGAGAGGTCCATGCCTTCCGCTCGGTGGCCCCGCAGCGCGCCGGGAGCGGCAGGCTTCTCTATCGCTGTTGCCTTCCGTTCCTCTTGCCACGCTTTTTCCTTATGCCTGTCCCGTATCCACCGGTTGAGCACCGCGTCCAGTTGGACGATGTCGATGGGCTTGGAGATGAACCCATCGAAGCCCTGAGACAAAAACATTTCCTCATTTCCTCTCAGGGCATTCGCCGTCAGGGCTATGATCGGCACAGTCCGCGCCCAGTCGGTCCCTATCTCGCCGCGGATCACGCGGGTGGCCTCGATTCCGTCCATTTCCGGCATCATATGATCCATAAACACCACGTCGTATCTCGTCTTTCCCGCGCGGATCTTCTCTATCGCCTCCCGACCTCCGGAGGCCGTGTCCGTCTGGAGCCCATAGGGCAGCATCAGCCCCCGGGCCACGTCCAAATTCGTCGGAACGTCGTCCACTATCAGCACCTTGCCGTAAGGCATCCGCGTGCGGACGAGCTGCTTGCCTCTCACGCTCCTATCCGCTATAAAGTGGAAGCTTCGCAATTTCTCCGCGGTCTCTTTGCCTATGGGCGTCGAGTCGACGATCTCCTGCCGGAATTTTACGCAGAAGACACTGCCCTTTCCATATTCGCTCTCCGCCGTAATCGTGCCGCCCATAAGCTCCACCAGGCTTTTCGTGATGGAAAGACCGAGCCCTGTCCCCTCCGTATAGCGGCTTTCTCGATTTCCCACACGGTAGTATTCGGAAAAAAGCTTGTCGAGGTCCTCTTTCTTGACGCCGAGTCCCGTGTCGCTTATGGTAAAAATCAACCCCACGCCGCTGTCCAGCCGTTCCCATTCCACTTTCAGGTTCACTTTGCCTTCCTTCGTGTACTTGAAGGCGTTGGAAAGCAGGTTGTTCAAGATCTGCTTGATCCGCATCTCGTCGCCGTAGAGACTGTTCGGGATCATTTCGTCCAGCGACAGCTCGAAAGCGACAGGTTTGGAACCGATGCGCATGACATTGAACTGCACGGTGTCGTTGATCAGGCTTGGGACGTCGTACTTCGCCGGAACCAGCTCGAAGTTCCCCGACTCGATCTTGGAAATGTCCAGAATATCGTTGACGATACCCAGCAGGTTCGAACCCGAGTGATGGATTTTCTCCAGGTTGCCGCGCGTATTTTGGGGGAGATCGTTTTGCATCTCCACCTCGGAGAGGCCGATGACCACGTTCAGGGGGGTGCGCATCTCGTGGCTCATCCGCGCCAGGAAGGACGTTTTGCTGAGGCTTTCTTCGTCGGAGCGAGTCTTTTCTCTGTTCAACCGGATTATCGAATAGCCCATGAGCATCGTTACAACAGCGCTGCCGGCGATGACGGCAAATTGTTTTTGCATCACC
>JAISWV010000280.1 GCA_031270755.1 Synergistaceae bacterium | reverse complement strand
GCGAAGAAAACGCTCTCCGGTTTCGAGGTGGATATTGCCGTAAAGGAACTGAATGTTTCGGCTGAAGGAACCTGCCCGAATGTTCCCGCCGACCGGAACCGGATGCGGCAAGTACTGACAAATTTGCTCTCCAACGCCATAAAGTACACGCAACCAAGGGGAACGATCCGTGTGATCTTTTCCGAGACCAGCGACTCTGTGCTTCTCGCGATCGAAGACAACGGTATCGGTATTCCACAAAAAGAACTGCCGTTCATCTTCGAACGGTTCTACCGTGCCGACAAATCCCGCAACCGCTTGTCGGGAGGGTCGGGAATCGGGCTCGCCGTCGTGAAGGCGATCATGACGGCGCATGGAGGAAAAATTGAAGTGGAAAGCCGCTTAGAACACGGCAGCCGCTTTCAGATAGCGTTACCTAAGCTGTAATCGCAATCGCAAACAGGTCGCAAACAACTCAAACAATGTGGTATATCGGGGTCCGGCTGCGGCGGGGGGCTGATATAATTGAATTCGGGTTGGCATACCCCCGGTTCTGTCGGGGAACGCCCAAATTACAAATTCTTTGAGGAGGTCCATTCTGTGAAAAAAAATCTATTTCTTTTCGTGACATTTGCCTTTTGGGTGTGCGTGGAATCTCGCGCTTTGGGGGCGGAGAATCTGGCCATTCAAAAGCTCGTGTTCGTCGACGAGATGATGGGGTTGGGGCAGTATACGCCGAGGAGCGGAAATCGTTTCACTCTGGACGACACCTGCTCGATCTACGTGGAAGCGGGAGGGTTCGCCATGCCGTTGACGCCCAACACCCAGGACGAGTACAACCTGGACCTCGCCGTGGACGTGAAGGTCAAGCTGCCCCAGAGCGGGCGGAAGCTCACGTTCCAGTCCGACATGGCCAAGCTGGTGACCCAAATCCGCTCGAAGCTGCCCACGCAGGCCCTGGGGTTCAGCTTTGCCTTCGAAGGCTGGACGCCGGGAAACTACGTCCTGGAGGTGGGGCTGCGGGACAACTTCGGAGGACGGACCGTCAGTCAAGACCTGGCGTTGCAGTTGGCGGAGCCCACCGAGGCCGACACGAAGGCCCGTTTGGAGCGTGAGGCCCGCGAAGCTGAAGCCCGTAAGGCTGGAGCCCGTGAAGCGGAGCAAAACGCCCCGCAAAAACCTTAGAGCCTGAGAGCCTGAGTTTTTTGAGCAAAATCTTTTTTTATTTTTTATTTTTTATTTGCCCAATGCAGGCGGCCTCTTTTTTCAGCACATGACTGTGCGGCCCGCTATAATATTTTGAACATGTAAATAATTTTAGGCCTTTTGTTTCAATTTAATTCACAAGGAGGGCTTTGTCTATTATGTCGTTGAGATTGCACAAGGAAGAAACGTCATTCTTGATGATCGACGTGCAGGAACGTCTTTTGCCGTCGATCCACCGGCGCGAGGAAGTAGTGCAAAACGCCGTCAGGCTTATGAAGGTCGCGGAGGTGCTCTCCTTGCCCGTGCTCTATACGGAGCAATATCCCAAAGGCATCGGCTCGACGGAGGCGTCGGTGCTTGCCGCGCTGCCCCAGGGGACGCGGCGTTTCGAGAAAATGACCTTTTCCTGCTGCGAAGAACCGGATTTCCTCGGAATTTTCGAGGCGACCATGCGTCCCGTGACCGTGGTTTTCGGTACCGAGACCCACATCTGCGTTTTGTCCACGACAGAGGACCTTCTGGACCGCGGCCGCAAGATTGTGATCGCAGCCGACGCCTGCGGCAGCCGAACCCCCGACAACTACAGCCTGGCCCTGGCGACCCTGCGAAGCTGCGGAGCCCTCGTCCTTCCCACGGAAACCGTCGTCTATCAGTTGCTGGGCAGGTCGGGAACGCCGGAGTTCAAGGCGATGCTGCCGTTGTTCAAGTAAACGACGAATCTCGGAGTTTTCTCGTTCATTCTTCGATATTCTTCGATTTAATAATTCTTCAACGGCGATTATTCTTTGTAGCGATCGACGCGGAAACGCTGGATGGTCACAACGTCGTCGATTTTGCGGATGCCCGCTTTTCGGGCCGCGATGTCGAGCTGCTGTTCGACGGTATCCACGCCCTCCAAGTCCGGCAGAAGTACGCCCCGCAGCGCGCCCCGGGAAACGATGACGCCCCACACGGCGGGGTCGAGTTCGCTGAGGTCCGAAACCGGCTCGGGCAAACTGAGTACGTCGACGGAAATCGTCACTTTGTCGAGCTCTGGAGCTTTCATCGGAGGGAAACGAGGATCGCGCGTGGACGCGGCGATTGCATTGGAGATGATCTCCAGGTCGAGGCTGGGCTGTGCCGGAAGGATCGTCCCGATGCAGCCGCGCAAATCGCCTTGAAGCGTTTTTATCGACACGAAACACGCCCTCTCGGCCTTCCACAACTCGTTGTCCCGGCCTGTACCGCCAAGCAGCGGGTCACCGTGTAAGGGTTCGCCGTGCAAGAGCCGCGAGATGGTTTTTCGCGCCAGTTGGACGTATGGATGGGGATCGTTTTTGTCGTTCATCACATGTCCTCCTCAGAGCCGTGGCTCTAAAATTCAGAAATCGCGTTGCAGTATCCGACGCCGAAAGGTCCTTCGTAGGAAAGGACGTCGATTGTCTTCCCTGCTTCCCGGCAGAGCCCCAACAGCGCCATGACGGAGCGCAGTCCGCATTCTCCGGCGGCCTCCACCTCCTTGGGCGAAAGGTTCAGCAGCGGCCCGGGGTCGGTTGACGAAAGCGCCTTGACGACGGATTCGTCGAATTTCTTGCCGGCGGGGCTGTATCCGGACGGAGCGTCGCGAGTCAGGCGATGGGAGAGGTCTCCGCTGGCCAGCAGCCCCCAGGTCCCGCCGTCGTCGAAGGAAGACAAGGCCTCTCCCAGCTTGAAGGCCGTCATCGGGTCGAGTCCGATGGGCGAGGCCAGGAGAACGGGAGGAAGCGGAAAAGGAAAATCCGCGCTCCACGCGTTTCTCAGAAAGTACAAGGGCACCAGCGTCCCTTGGTCCCGAGTGAGGTTAGAGGCCGCGTCCACCTGCACGGCAAACCCTTTTTGGGTCAAATGCGCCGCGAGTTCCCCTCCGGAGTGCGCCTCCAAATCAAAAGAAACCGCCGGCGCCTCGGACGGAGGCACGCCGAAGGACGCCAGTGTTCCGCTCAGGCGCTCCGCTCCGTTCATGAACAATGCCCTCATGGAGTAAGGTTGGTGGGGCGAGAGAAAAAAGAGCCGGTCCGGCCTCCTGCCGGCGAGTTTTTTCATCAATTGCCCCACGCCCTCCAACGTGGCCGCGGCCTCCCTTTCCCGTCCGCGCCCCACCTCAGGCACAATGATCGGCGGATGCGGCATCAACGCCGCCCAACTCCACGACATCAAAATTCCCCCCTTAATTTAAGCTCAGAGGGGCAGAGCTCATTCGCCCAAAAGCGGGCTTACTGGCCCCCCGAGACCCCCCGATTTAAGCTCCGGGGGGCGGAGCTCGTTCAGGCTACGCTTTCGATGGCCCCGCCCCCTATGATCACGCTTGCTCACGCTTGTCTTGGTTCAGTATCGCGATCTTCCCACGGACCGCTCGTGTTATTATTATAAACTTGAAAAAGTGAAAAAAAGACGAAAAGAATCGAGGCGTTGGATGTGAAAATTTGCGACGAAAGGGCGGGCATGTGTCCCGAATCCCCTTTGAGATCGTCTGCTTATCTCGTGCTGTATTTGATTGGGACCACGTGGGCGATTTACTCTTACTCCAACGTGTTTTTCATGTTCGCCCCCTACCTGGCGCTGAAGGGGTTTTCTCCCGAGTTCGCCGGAATTTTGGTGGGCGGTTTTTACGCCGCGACGACATGCGCCCGTCCCTTGGGAAGCTGGTTGGTGGAACGGGTTGGAATACGCCGCACCCTCATCGTGTCGGCGTTTTTGTGCCTGGGAATATCTCTTTTCATGTTCGTCGTATCCTCGTTTTGGCCTCTTCTTGCGATACGCCTGGTGATGGGGTGCGCGTACGGAATTTTCGTCGTGGCATTGACAACGTACCAATCGTTGGTGATACCGGAAGAGATACGGGGCCTGGCATTCGCCCTGATCACTTTGGGGTCGATGGCCTGTCTTTTCACCGTCGTTCCCTTTGCCGATTGGCTTCTGGCGCAAGGCCATACCTCATTCTTTCTCGCGGTCCCCGTTTTCACCGCAGGGCTGTGCGTCGTTCTGTCCTTTCGCCTTCCACCCCTTTCGAGAGCCTCAAGTATCCTGTCGGGAGAGTGGGGGACCTGGAGCGAACTCTACCGGGACACTCCCGTCTGGCGCATGGGCACGTCCAGCACGTTATTCGGGCTGTGCGACGCGTCGATCGTATATTTGCCGGCCCTGGCGCTGGCCATGGGCCTCGTCCCCTCCGCTTTCGTCGTCGCCAACGGGCTGGGCGCCTTGACAATACGCATCTGGGGACGCGATTTTTTCAACCGCTATCCCCGTTATATTTTTGCCGGGCCATCTCTTCTGGTTATGGCGATTTTTTTGTACCTGTCCGCAGTGGCCGCAAACAACTTTTGGCTTTTTGTCTGCGGATTTTTCTACGGCATAGGCATGGGCTACGGCTACCCTGCGCACCTGGCTCTGATAGGAGACTTGGCCCCCGCGCGGCTGCGCGCGAAATCCTCCGCAGTCGTCTATTTTTGTTACGATGTCAGCTGGTTCGCCTTGCCCGTCTACGTCGGCTTTGCTACACCCGTCATAGGCGAGGTATGGGCGTTCAAGCTTCTCGCGTTCTTCAGCGTCATCTCCGGTGCCGGAGTCACGGCGATGTGGGTGAGCTACCCGAAAAATTTTTCGATGTCGTCAGATTGCAAGTGAGCTCCGCCTTATAAGCTTGTCGTCAAATGCCGCCGTTTTTGGCCAAAAACTGAGAAATCGAGCTGGGGTACCATTTCCCCGTGCCGGTTACCGTCGCGATTCCCTCGTCGTTGAACTGCTCGGATATCTTCACGAACGTCATCCCCTGATCTCGAAGGTTTTTGATCTTCTTGAGAAGCGACCGGCGATACTCGCTTTCGTTGAAGCCCGCGCTCGACGGCGTACCCTGTAAAGTGAAAATTTGACGCTGAAGGGCGATCAATTGCGCCTCGACGTGCTGCTTCCACTGCAGTATGTCTTCTTTATAACGCTCGACTGCAATAACGTTCTCTTCCTGCTTGAGCCATTTTTGAAGAAGCTCGCCGTAGGGAAGTTTTGTGTGCTCCGAAACGTGTTGTATCCTGTCCGACAGATCGGACGGCACTTCTATACGGCTCATTTTCTTTTGGCTCTGCTCTTTTCCCTTAAAAACCATATCCATCACCTCTACAAAAAGTTATGTCGCGAACGCTTTCTATTGATATAAGCATAGCACTTGCCAAGGAAAATGTGGTGAATATATCGTCAGATTTTTTCACAGATTGAGATTCAAGCGACCATTCCGACGTCTTGCTGCCTATGAATATTGGTATGAAGGCTTTGACACTTGGCGGCATAATCGCTCCTGCGAGAGCGCCGTAAATCTTCCGCTTGTCTCCTATTGTGTCCTTGTAACAGCGAAAAATCTCCAATCGTCGCACGTGATCTTTTACGTCCCGCTCGAATGGCTTGGCTTTCACCTCCACGCCGACGGAGGATTCTCCGTTCTCCATGAGAATGTCAAACTCCGCGACGGTTTGCTTGTCCTTGCCCGAGATGATCTTCCGCCGTCCAGTCGAGATATCGGTGAAGTGGAAACCGAGCGCGTTAAATTTCTCCATGATGCTCGGCTCAACCAGGTGTTCGGCCAATTCCCCGAACCGATTATCCAGCGCGCCAAACCGAATGTCTGTCGCCTTCATTTTTCGATTCGTTTCTTCGTTCTCTTTCCGCATCTGCTGGGAGCGTGTCGGAGTATCTACTTGAAGTGTCGTAATAAGTTAGTATTTGCAAGAGCTATTTTGTATTTTAAATTGATAAAATGATCAATTTAAATTCGGAAAGAGCCATTGTAAATGCTAACTTCCAACATCACTTTAAACAGATGTTCCGACACGCTCCTGGGCGATCTCTTGTATCTTCCGGTCAGTCTCGTCGCTTAACTTCCGCCCCTACGGACGGGGGTTGCGCGGGTTCGATCTCGCACAATAATTCCGCGCGGTATTTAGTTATTACTCTTCTAAAAATATCTTGCAATATATGATAAGGCATGCTATGATAAACATTATGAAAACTAACACAGTAGATGCGATGAAGCTATCACCGGAAAAGCAAGCGTTTTTACGCAT
>JAISWV010000260.1 GCA_031270755.1 Synergistaceae bacterium | reverse complement strand
ATAATTCCTGCCCGTCCCGTGTGGCAGCGGGCTATCTTGACGGCGTTTTCCACGGCCTCCGCGCCGGAGTTGAAAAACACGCATTTTTTTTGCCCCGGTCCAGGGATCAGCGCGTTGATACGTTCCGCCTACTCGAGATCACTGCCCCTCAAGGTCATCGTCAAAGCCTCGGTTCGTTGCCTGGCTGTGGCTCGAAGGATTGCCGCGCAAGCGATCAAAGCAGTTGCATCCGCTTCGGACCGCTGTCGCATGGCTTCCTCCATCTCAGGCGCCAAAGGTTCCACAACGTTCAAAAGCAGACTCACATATTTCGAGTACTGCTCCGCCGAGAGTTTTTTTTCGGCTTCGTACAGTTCATTGAAGTTTTTTGTGTACTCTGGAGGGGTAGCAAACACACAACAACAGCACGCTATACTCCCAAACGGTTCACGCAGCGCCAGCCATACTTTCGACTGCAATACGTCGTTGGGCAGTTTTCGAATCTCGTCATACGTCATTGTCCCACCTCACGGTCCAGTTTTCATAGTGAATTGAGCGTCGCAATCGTTCAAACTCAGGCGTTCAAACTCAAGTTTTCTCTTTCTCTTCTTTGAGGTATCGGCGTAAAGAAATGCCCATGGAGATAAGAACCACTCCATGAGCCGCCAAAACGTAGATTGTTTCCGTATCGAGGACGCGGAAGAAATTGAACAGCACGATGATCGCCGCCGTGCCATAAAGGACGAGGGTCAGGACCTTCGAAGGGTGTCCGCGCCGCGCCGCGAAAACGAGGTTGGCGATAAAAAGAGACAGGACGATTACCCCGCCTCCTGCAACAACATAAAAACCCGCGGAGAAATTCACGTCCTGCCTCTCCTTATTAGTGTTTAACTTTTCGCCACGCGGTTGAAAAGCAGCTCCGACCCCTCGACGACCGCCCAGGTCACAATACCCACCAACAGCGCGAAACCCGGCGTGCTGCACGCCAAAGCCCCCGCGATGACGCAGGCGATGCCGCGGTCGTTGGTGGTGGTGGTCATGCGGATGCCGATGTTACCACAGGCGTAGCACTGCACGGCCATGGTGATGCCGAAAAAGATGGCGAAGGCCGGCCGAATCAGCGTGACGAGCGGCAGGGTCATGACGGCCAGCACCGTCGCGGCACGGAAAGTGCAAACGCCGTCCCAGTAGGTGTTCAGGGTCTTGTAACCTCGTTTGTAGCGCTCGGTGATCGTCAAAAGGCCCGATGCCCACAGAGGACCGCAAAAGGGAACCCAAGGGGCGAACAGGGACATGATTGCGTTACGCATGAAGCTCACCAAGTTGGAGCGGCCCGCGTCGAAGACAACGGTTTCGTCGGGACGGTCCGCGGTGGCCTCGGTCACGATTTCCTTGGCCAGCACGAAGTCGGAAAACGCGATGATATAAACGGTCAAAGCCATGGGAATGGCCGTGATGAAGTAGCTGGCGGCGGGGAAGCCCAATCCCCAAATCGTGAAGTGCTCGGCGACGAACCCGAAGTTGAGAGGCGTTACACCCCACTGAATCACGGGGACGGGGATTTCCTTGAGCAGCACGGGGGCCAGGATGATGGCGAACAACTGCGCCGGAACGACCCCCTGGTTTCGCACCAAGGTCCAAAACGCGCTCTTCTTAGCCATGTTGGCGAAGGTCGGATTGAACAAAAAGAAGTAGGACATCAACACCGCGATGGTGACCGTCCAGGGCGCCGTGGGCATCCGGGCCGTGATGACGTTCATTCCGGCCGTGACTCCGGCCCCGAGAACGATCCCGGCCTTGATGGACATGGGAACCAATTCCACCAGCTTGCGGCCCAGACCTGTGGTGCCCATAATCAAGAAAAGCACCGCCACCAGCATCTGAATGGCAATCATAGCGTAAATGCGATCCACGCTGCCCGTGGCGTAGTTGGGGACGCTCCACTGGTTCAGGTAGGCCAGGGTGAGGGGAAGCGCCGGGGTGATCCACCCGGGGACCACCGGGTCGCCCAACAGAGAAGGAAGATAGTAACAGAGGGCGTTGAGCGCGCCAAAAGTCAATGCCATGAGGAAAGCGCCGTTTTCCGTCAAACCCAGCGCGGCGAAATTGTCGGGCTTGTCCAGCCCGAAGGTGGTCATCGTGGTCATGATCCCGGCGCCGAGGCAGGCCACACCCAAGAACATGGCCGCCAGGCACTCGGTCCACGACCACCGATGGTGTACCAAAGGCAAACGAATACAAAATGGTCCCACTTTGATGCCCGGCTGCTCCTCGCCGTAAGCCCTTTTCTTCAAAGGGAAGACACCGGTCATAAAGCCCTCTGGAACGTTCTTTCCGCTACTCATGTTATTGCTCCCTCCTTAGGAAATTAGAAACAGTCATGGATCTTCCGCTGAAAACGACACGACTTCGTTGCCGGCAAGGACGCTACAAGCAGTCTTTATAAACTTCCGCCACCACCTCCTGAGACAATGGAACGGGATTGTTGCCCAGGAGGCGCTGCTGGCTCTGCACCACCGACGCAGCCATCTCCAGGCATTTCTTTTCGTCCACGGAAAGCTCTCGAAGCGGCTGACGGGTGAAAACGCGGTCCAAAAAGACGAAAAGCTCTTTCCAGACGTGAGTTTGGGGGCATTTCAAGATTCCGGCCAGCAGGGTTTCCAAGGGAGAAAGGTCGGCGTTCAGCTTCTTATAGGCCGCGAATACCTTCTCGAAGACCAAATAATTCGCCTTTCCATGGGGCACGTGATAAATAGCGCCGATCGGATAGGCCAGCGCGTGGACGGCAGCGCATCCTGCGTTGCCGAAGGCGATGCCCGCCATAGTGCTCGCGTTCAAAAAAGGACGCAGGTTTTTGGGAGGGGTACGGTCT
>JAISWV010000196.1 GCA_031270755.1 Synergistaceae bacterium | reverse complement strand
CTTTCGCTTTTGGTGACGGCCATAGGCGTGAGCCTGCTGCTGCAGAACGTAGTGCAGTTGTTGTTTTCGGCGAACCCAAGGATGTTCGCGAACATCTTCACGGGAACGGTGACTGTGGGCGAAAGACAGTTTTCCAACTCCACGACCGTGACCATAGCGGTGTCCATCGCCATCATGGCCGGGCTTACTTTGTTGGTGAAGAAAACTAAAATAGGCAAAGCCATGCGAACCGTCTCGGAAGACAACGAAACGGCGCAACTGGTGGGAATCAACGTCAACAACACCATTTCTTTCACCTTTGCTCTGGGATCGGGGTTGGCCGCTGTGGGGGCCATTTTCTATTGCTGCTCCTATTCGCAGATACAACCCACTATGGGATCGATGCTGGGCCTCAAAGCCTTCGTGGCGGCCGTCTTGGGGGGCATAGGCTCCCTCCCGGGCGCCATGACCGGCGGGCTGTGCATCGGAATCGCCGAAAGCCTCACCAAGGGCTACGTCAGCTCCCAGCTTACCGACGCGGTGGTGTTCGGAATATTGATCGTCGTACTGCTGGTAAAGCCCTCCGGGATCTTCGGCCGGCTTCACAGCGAGAAAGTCTGAGGCGGCGCCATGACGACCCGGCTGATCAAAAACGTTCCATTCCGGTACGCGATCAACGCAGCAACTGCCGCGGCGCTGTATATAGTCCTCATGGCCCTCATCGACGCCAAAATTTTGAACCGCTACCAGGCATTGATGCTGATCCCCATAGGCTTCAACATCATCCTGGCGGTGAGCCTCAACCTCTCGGCCGGCTTTCTGGGCCAGCTGCCTTTGGGGCACGCCGGGTTCATGTCGGTGGGAGCCTACACCGCGGCGCTGTTTTCCATGTCGGTGAACCTTCCCACCAATCTGGAACTTCCCCTGGCTCTGGTCCTGGGCGGTCTGACGGCGGCGGTCTTCGGCGTTCTCATCGGTCTGCCGGCCCTGCGGCTCAAGGGGGATTATCTGGCCATTCTCACCCTGGGCTTCGGCGAGATCATACGGGTGATTATCTTGAACTTGAAGTTCACCGGCGGCGCTTACGGCCTCAAGGGCATCGGCAGGCAGACCACCGTCACCTGGGCCTATATCTCCGTGCTCGTTACGCTGTTCGTTCTCGGCACGCTCATTAAATCGCGGCACGGCCGGGCCATCCTCTCCATACGCGAGGACGAAATCGCGGCAGAGGCGTCGGGGATCCCCACCACCTATTACAAGGTCCTGGCCTTTTCCGTATCGGCCGCCTTCGCCGGCGTCGCCGGAGGGCTTTACGCCCATTATCTCAGTATCCTGGACCCCTCGTCCTTCGGGTTCATGAAGTCGGCGGAAATACTGGTGATCGTGGTTTTGGGCGAGTTGGGGTCGCTCTTCGGCTCGGTGGTGTCGGCGACGGTATTGACGATTCTGCCGGAGCTCCTGAGGGGCTTCGCGGAGTACCGCATGGTCATCTACTCCCTTTTGCTGGTGGCGGTCATGATCTTCAAGCCTTCCGGGCTGTGCGGCCGTTACGAGTTTTCTTTGGGAGGCGCCCTGGACGATTTTTTCACGCGGCTGCGGGGCAGGTTTCTGAAAAAAGTAATAAAAGAAGCGCCTGCGGAAGGGAAGTGAGCGTATGACGCCCGTTCTCGATATATCGCACCTGGGGATAAATTTCGGCGGCCTTCAGGCTCTGGACGACTTCAACGTACAGGTGCGGAACCGGGAGATCGTGGGGCTCATAGGACCCAACGGTGCAGGCAAGACCACGGTGTTCAATCTGCTCACCAACGTGTACCGGCCGTCCAAGGGCGGAATCTGCCTGACGGGCGAGAATACCCTTGGGAAAACCACCCACGAGATCACCCGGAACGGCATTGCCCGGACCTTCCAGAATATCCGGCTGTTCAAGTCTCTGTCGGTGCTGGACAACGTGAAGATAGGCCTGCACAACAGCATGAGCTATTCTCTGTTCTCGGCCTGGCTGCGCCTCCCTTCTTATTGGGAAGAAGAAGCCGCGGCGACGAAACTTGGGCGGGAGCTTTTGGCCGTGTTCGATATGGAGGAGCTGTCCGACGCCCTTGCCGGAAGCCTGCCCTACGGAGCCCAGCGCCGCCTGGAGATCGTACGGGCTCTGGCGACGAACCCCAAGGTGCTGCTGCTGGACGAGCCCGCGGCGGGGATGAACCCGTCGGAGACGGCGGAGCTCATGCGCACGATCCATGACGTTCGGGACAAGTTCGACGTGGCGATCATTTTGATCGAGCACGACATGAGCCTCGTCATGGGCATGTGCGAGCGTATTTTGGTCTTGAACTACGGTCTCATCATCGCTCAGGGAACACCCGACGAGATCAAAAATAACCCTCTGGTCGTCGAGGCGTACCTCGGGCAGCAAAGAGGAGAATAGGGAGGTAACATTTATGCTTAAAGTGGAAAACATGAACGTCTACTACGGCTCCATCCACGCCGTCAAAGACGTTTCCTTCGAGGTGAGACAAGGGGAGATCGTCACGTTGATCGGCGCGAACGGCGCGGGCAAGAGCACTATTTTGAAGACCGTCTCGGGGCTCCTGCGCTCGAAGGGCGGCAAAATAAGCTTCATGGGCGAGGACATCAGCTCCTGCGAGACGTACCGGCTCACGCAAAAGGGCCTTTCTCACATGCCGGAGGGCCGAAAGATATTCCAGCAGCTTGTGGTGGAGGAAAACCTCGAGATGGGCGGGTACATCCAGACGAAGG
>JAISWV010000145.1 GCA_031270755.1 Synergistaceae bacterium | reverse complement strand
GGGACCACCAGGGGCAGCGGCTCCGTGATGTCGGGGTACATCCTGGACCCGTAGGTGACGCTCTGCAGCAGCGACGCCGATATGGCGGCGCAGCACCCCAGGATGCGCCCCGCCGACAGGTCCGTCCCGGTGTACACGATCATCCCGGCGATGCCCAGGGCCAGTATTCCCCTCGTCGAGGCCTGGGCCATTATCTTGCTCAGGTTGTCGAAGGACAAAAACGTCGGCTCCATCACCACCACCGCGACAATCAGCACTCCCAGTATGATGTAGAGGGAGTAGTCCAGAAGCCATTCCTTCCACTTCACGTTTTCGACATTTTGAGCATTTTTGATAGGCAAAGAACTCACCGAACGACCCCCTTACGCGTATTTGGCGGCAAGCCGCATGATTTCTTCCTGGGACGCGTCCGCGATATCCAGGACGCCCGCCATCCGCCCGCCGGACATCACGATTATCCGGTCCGAGATACCCAGCAGCTCCGGCATCTCGGACGAGACGACGATGATTCCTTTGCCTTTGGCCGCCAGATCGATTATCAGTTGATAGATTTCGGCTTTGGCCCCCACGTCGATGCCCCGGGTGGGCTCGTCCAGCAGAAGCACGTCCGGCGACGTCAAAAGCCACCGCCCCAGTATCACCTTCTGCTGATTGCCGCCGGACAGGTTTCGGATACGGGTTCTCTGCGTCGGGGTCTTGACCTTCAGGCTGTCTATGACCCACTGGGTGTCGCGCCGCATATGCCTGCCCGAAAGAAAGCCGTATTTCTTGTAGCCGTTTATGTTTGCGATGACCGAATTGAAGGTTACATCCAGCCCGCCGAATATGCCACTGGCCCGTCTTTCCTCGGTGAGCATCGCGAAGCCGTTTTTTATCGCCTCCGCGGAGCTCCTGTTGTTTACGGGCACGTCGTTTTTCGATATTGTCCCGCTCCCTCGGCGGGCTATGCCGAAGATGGTCTCCAGCAGCTCCGTGCGGCGGCTCCCGACGAGCCCGGCCACGCCCAATATCTCTCCTTTCCTCAGCTCGAAGCTGACGCCGCGGCAGGCTGGGGGGTACATTCCGGTGAGCTCCCTCACCGACAGGAGAGGTTTTTCTTGGCCCGCGCCCGGGGCGTTCGTCTTCGGCGGGAACCGCTGGGTCAAGTCCCGTCCCACCATCATCTTTATGATCTTGTCCACGGTGAGACCGCAGGCCGGCTCCGTCGCTATCCACTTGCCGTCCCGCATGATCGTCACCTCGTCCGAGATGCGCAGTATCTCCTCCATGCGGTGCGATATGTATATGATTCCGGTTCCGTCGGCCTTGAGCTTTTTTATGATCTCGAAGAGGTGCTCCACCTCCTCGTTGGTCAGCGAGCTGGTGGGTTCGTCGAGAACGAGTATTTTGGCTTTGTACGAGACCGCCTTCGCGATTTCCACCATCTGTCTCTGGGACACGCTGAGCTTGCCGACGATGGCGCGCGGGTTCACGCCGATCCCCAAGTCGTCGAAAATGGCCTGGGTTTTGGCCGCCATCTCTTTGTGGCTCACCAAGCCGTATCGCTTGGGAAACCTCCCCAGCCACAGGTTTTCCATCACGCTGCGCTTCAGCACCTGGTTCAGCTCTTGATGCACCATGGAGACCCCGCCCTCCATGGCTTCCCTGGGGCCGCCGAACTTCGAAGAACGCCCCGAGATCAGAATCTCCCCGGTGTCCGGCTTGTATATTCCGAACAGGCATTTCATGAGAGTGGACTTGCCCGCTCCGTTCTCGCCCATGAGAGCGTGGACGGTTCCCGCCCGGAGACGCAGGAACGCTTGATCCAGCGCCTTCACTCCCGGGAAGGATTTATCCAGCCCCTTCATCTCCAAAAGATATGTTTCTTCGCTCATCGGAGACCATCTCCCCGCGCGTTTATATGAATAGGGGGCTCGATCAAGTTGAAATCAAGCCCCCCGTAACGCGTCTTATTTGCCCATGAAAGGTGAATACGGAATGCGGACCGCTATGCCGCTGTCGTCGTACTGGTAGCTGGTCCCGTCGAGGGGCGCTTTGCCGGCGATCATGTTGAGGATTATCGTGGATACGGCTTGCCCCATCGCTTCTCCGTCCTGTTTGACGGTGGCGCTCATGATCCCCTTGCCGATGGCGTCGATGGCTTGGTCGGTCGCGTCGACCCCGATGACCGGGATGAACTTGCCGCCGCCCTCTATGTTGTAGCCCACGTTGGAGAGCGCCGCGATTGCGCCCATAGCCATCGAGTCGTTGTTGGCGATGACCAGCTCGATCTTGCCCTCGTTGGCGGCCAGCGCGGATTCCATTGCCTGCTGGGCCAGGGCGGTGTCCCAGTTACAGACGAAGGTCTGGCCAATCTGCTCCATGACGACTCCCTTTTCCACCGCCTGTTTGACGCTGAACTCGGTCCTGGCTATGGCCTCCGGGTTGTCGGGCTCGCCCTTGAACATGACGTACTGGAACTTGCCGTCGCCGTTGAGGTCGACGGCCTTGCTGCCCTCCCATATCTGTTTGATGATGTCTCCCTGCATCCTGCCCGCGTCCGCCGCGTTCGTCCCCACGAATACGGCCTTGTCGTAGGTCTTGAGGACATCGAGGTTGGGCTCGCGGTTGAAGAATACGACGGGAATCCCCGCGGCTTTGATCTTCTCCAGGACTCCGGCCGCCGCCTGCGCGTCCACCATGTTCACGATGAGCCCGTTCATTTTTTTCGATATCATGACGTCGAGCTGGTCGTTCTGCGTGGCCTGGTCGCCCTTGCCGTCCTGCATGGTTATCGCGGCTTTGCCGTCCAGCGCCTTGGTCAGCGCGTTGCGGACGGTGGAAATGTAGGTGTCGTCATATTTGTAGATGAGCACCCCGATGTTCGGAGCCGCGGCTGACGCAACCCCCGCGAAAAGACAAACGATCATCGCACAGACGATAGCTGTAATACGGTTCGAACTCGATTTCATGGTTATGACCTCCCTAAAAATGTTTTTGTTGAATTGTTTGGATTCCCGCCGCGTGCGCGGATACGCAAAAGAACTGAAACGGAATATAGTATTCCCTACCGCAAATCGTTTGTCAAGACCGGGGATGGATATTTATTTTTGGTAAAAACAATCATCTCGCCAATTCATTTGGAATAATTTCCGCCAAACCGTCGTGCGGGATTGACCCCGCTCAACCCCATCCACGTGGGGGCGGATATTATCCGCCCGCGTTTGACAGTACATTGGTTTCGATTCCGGTTATCTGCACGAAGACTTCGTAAAGGGCCAATTTGGGAGTTTCAACTGCGTGGGGCTTGTCGAAGCAGAGTATGAACACGCGGGGGTCAACGGGGGTATATCCGCAACTTGGCATTCGCAGTCATTCACGAAGCTCACGTTTTACCCCGTGGGCCTCGCCTTATCGGGCCATACTTTCAATTTTCCCTCCAATCCCTTGATTGTTATGAAAAGCCGCAAAGGAGCATCTCTGAATTCTTGGAAATCGTATTTCTGGTAAAAATGCTTGCTTTTGTCGTTCTTTGCGTCAACAATGACGGCAAAAGAGGCAACATCACGACTGATCTCTCTCGCTTTTGCCAGAGCATGAAACAGCAGGGCACAGCCATAATTCAAATTACGATAGCGCTGATCGACCGCAAGACGCCCAAGCAAAGTGCAGGGAACTTTTCTTTTCGGCGGAAGCTTCTTCGCGACCGCCTCTGGAAAGTCCATCGTAATCAACAGCAAATTGCGACAGAGTGTAAAAACCCAAAACCTTAATCCTATCCTCAGCCAAGACAAATACGGATGATAAATTGCGGCGCGCGTCTTGCCCGGCTTGTGTCTTAATGTAAGCGTCGAGTTCGGGAACGCCGCAACTAAAATCCGCCCTGTCGTGCGTGTCGTCGAGAAGATTGATATAGAGTTGCACGGCTAGGTTTCATCCACAATGTCAAGCGAGTCGTAACGCTTTTTCAAGTCAAGAAGGGCCGGCGATGGCTCGTAGTCTCGTTCGAGAGCTTCAAGAAATATTTTACTGTCCCTCGGACTCAAGATCATCGGCGCAACTTCGCGCATGGTCGCGTAACGCTCTTGAATAATGGCCTCGGCCCGCTCTCTGGCAACAGATAAAACGAAAGTCGAACGGGTTTGGTTCGTATACTTGGCGGCCATGTCAAGTACAGCTTTTGTATAATCGTCCATTCTAATAGTCGTAGGATTAGCAGGCATTTGTACTCTCCTTCCTCATGAATTTATCTAAAAGTATATCAGAAAGATATACTTGTCAAGCTTTCGAAGCCGCGCATTGCGCGTCCGTGCCCATCCTTTCATATGGTTATGCGGCTTCAATCCAGCAGACGCCGGATGGAGGATATATCGTCGCGGGAAGCAGCGATGCGGCGGAAGAGAGCTCTGCCCCCTGAGCCTTGACCCAAAAAAGCCCGCCCAAAGGCAAACCTCGAATTTGTGTCATCTGCTATACTATCCGCTAGGAGAGGCGCTCGGGAACATTCGAGTGAGCTGTCTGGGGTACAGCCCCCGAAAGGGGGTGAGAAAATGGGCGTGGAAGAAAAAATCAAGCTAGTAGTCGCTATTCTACAGCTTCTACTAGCTCTTGCGGAACTAATCCGTATTCTATGGTCCTATCTCTAACCTACCGTAGGGCGTAAGTCCGAGGTGGGGTGTGCGCCCCGCTTCGGCAGCCCAGAAACAACCATCTGACCTCTCCCAGGCGGCCATTCCTTTAGATGTATTATACCACGTCTCACGCTATCGCCTGCACGCCCTCGATGATTTCCGCTTGGAGACGGTACACGCCCTTCCGCGGTTATAACGGCGCGCCGCTTCGTGCCCGCGGTAGGGTACGGGAATGGTTCGCAGAACACGATGACAGCGGTGGGACCGGGGACGACCGGTATTCTCGTCCGCGACAACACCACCGGCAGCACAGCGGCCTACATCGTCATGGTGACGAGCGGTGGGGCGGCGCCCACACCGACACCCGGCCCCGAGCCTACGCAGGAATCCGTTCCTCCTCACTCGGAGCCCAGGTGACTGGGCTGATTCCCGGCGCGTGGCACGTCTTCATCACCATGTCCTGTGGATTTCAGCCGGTGGCAGTTCAGTGCGTCGCGAGACCCGCGAGAGTCAGCGTTTCAAGATGATCTCTTCGTTGTCTTTGCCTATAAGAGCCAGTCCTTCTCTGCGAAACTCAAATCTCTTGACCCT
>JAISWV010000118.1 GCA_031270755.1 Synergistaceae bacterium | reverse complement strand
CCAAACCCCGCTCAAGGGCCTTGGGCCCTTGAGAATCCCTTTTGACAAGACATAAAGGGGGAAGCGCAGTGAGCAACATACCGGGGGTAAAGATAGGGATTGTGGCCGTTTCTCGTGATTGTTTCCCGATGACGCTCTCCCGCAAGCGGCTGGACGCCGTGAGCGCGGAGCTGGGGAAACTGGAGAAGAAAATCGATTTTTTCGCCGCGAAGACGATAATAGAAAACGAGCGGCACGTGCCGGACGCGCTGAAAGAACTCGAAGAGGCCGGAGCCAACGCGCTGGTGGTCTACCTCGGCAACTTCGGACCGGAGGGGCCGGAGACGCTGCTGGCGTCCCGCTTTCACTCCAATTTCCAAAGGCCCGTGATGTTCGTGGCGGCGGCGGAGGAGAGCGGGGAGGACCTGTACGACGGCCGCGGGGACGCCTACTGCGGGATGCTGAACGCCTCGTACAATCTGGGATTGCGCGGGATAAGGGCGTATATCCCTCATTATCCGGTCGCCGTCCCCTCCGGCGCGGCCTCCATGATAGCGGAGTTCGAGCCGGTGGCCCGCGTCGTAATCGGCATCAAAAACCTCAAGATATTCGCTTTCGGCCCGCGTCCTTACGATTTCCTCGCCTGCAACGCGCCGATCAAGCCCCTGTACGACCTGGGGGTGGAGATACAGGAGAACTCCGAACTCGACCTCTACGCGTCTTTCAACGCCCACAAAGGCGACAAGCGCATCAAAGGCGTGGCGGCGAACATGGCGAAAGAGCTGAGGAAGGGCAACAAGCAGCCGGGCATTCTCGAACGCCTGGCCCAATACGAGATAACGCTTCTCGACTGGGCCGAGGAAAACAAGGGCGCAAGCGCTCACTGCGCGTTCGCCAACAAATGCTGGCCGGCCTTTCAGACCCAATTCGGCTTCGTGCCCTGCTACGTGAACTCGCGCCTGGCGTCGCGCCTCATTCCCGTTTCCTGCGAGACGGACATATACGGCGCCCTGTCGGAGTACGTCATCGCGGCGGCCACGGAAGTTCCCCCGACGCTCTTGGACATCAACAACACGGTTCCCGAGGACCTCTACAGAAAGCACATAACGGGCACAGGAATGGCCCTGCTATACAAAGTCCCCGACCTTTTCATGGGCTTCCACTGCGGCAACACGCCGGCCTGTCACGTCATCGAGCCCGAAATGAGATACCAGCTCATCATGAAGCGCGCGCTGGAACCGGAGGGCGAGCCGGACATCACCAGGGGGACCCTGGAAGGCACCATCAGGAGCGGGGACATCACCCTCTTCCGCCTGCAGTCCACGGCCGGCGCGGAGCTCAAAAGCTATATCGCGGAGGGCAAGGTCCTCGACATCCCGCCGAAGTCTTTCGGGGGAATCGGCATCTTCGCCGTACCGGAGATGGGACGTTTTTACCGCTACGTCCTCATCGAGAAACAATTCCCCCATCACGCGGGCGTCGCCTTCAAACACGCGGGCAAGGCGCTCTACTCCGCCATGAAGCTGCTGGGTGTGCCGGATGTGTCCCACAATTTGCCGGCGGGGACCCTTTACCCGAACGAGAACCCGTTCGTATAAGATAGCCGCGGAGGTGACTTGCCGTGTCCGAAAAGCCGGTTTTAGATCTCGAAGAACTGAAAAAAGAAGCCTGCGAGGCGAATTTGTCGCTGCCGAAGTACGGCCTCGTAACGTTCACCTGGGGGAACGTGTCGGTCGTCGACCGGGAGGGCGGGTTCATCGTGATCAAGCCGTCGGGCGTGGAGTATGAAAACCTGAAGCCCGGCGATATGTCGGTGGTGGAACTGTCGTCGGGAAAGCATTTGGAGGGCTTGAAGCCGTCGTCGGACACGAAGACGCACATAGAGCTCTTCAAGGCGTTTCCGGGCATAGGCGCGGTGGTCCACACCCACAGCAGGTGGGCGACGATCTTCGCCCAGGCGGGGGTTGGGATTCCCGCTTTGGGAACAACCCACGCGGACTACTACCACGGCGAGATCCCGTGCACGAGGCGTATGACGCCTTCGGAGATAGAAGGCGACTACGAACAAGAGACGGGCAAGGTCATCGCTGAGACTTTTGTGGGCGTGAACGCGGACGCAAATATCGACCCGCTGAGCGTTCCCGCCGTGCTGGTCCACAGCCACGGTCCTTTTTGCTGGGGAATCGACGCCCGCCATGCTGTGGAAAGCGCGGTGGTGCTGGAGGAAGTGGCGATGATGGCATGGCACGCCCAAACCCTCAACAAGGCCCTGCCGCCGATGCAAAAAGAGCTCCTGGACAAACATTATTTGAGAAAACACGGGGAAAACGCGTACTACGGACAGAGATGAAGAGCCGTCAAAAACCCAGCGCATGGCTTAAAATCGCAGGCAAAGGTCAAGTAGCGAGAGGGGCATCCAGGTGAAATTTAATGACAATAAATCAAATGAAATTTTAGATTTAAATTTAAATATCAATAACATAGATCAATATATTTATTTGAAAAAAACAATCAAGGAATCCCGTCTTAAAATGATTG
>JAISWV010000111.1 GCA_031270755.1 Synergistaceae bacterium | reverse complement strand
GACCGGGCAACAGTACCGCTTCTTTCTATCACCGTTGCCCGACAGGCGGCTGCCGGTGTACGGCCAATTCGATGCGGCAGTCGCATGACTTTCAGGCGCCGTCCATGTTCCTCCGCCTCCAGGGACGGTTCGCACCGCGAGCTCGATTCCATTCGTTTACTTCTCTCGCCCGTGGCCTGCCTGTTATCCCAATTGCTCTTCCTCCCGGGAACGCCAGCAAGCCTGCTCTCACCCTTCGTCGTTCGATTCCGCCTTGTCGATGCCCTCCCGCTTATCGGCCCGATCGCCTTCATCGTCCTGATCGTTCTTGTCAACTTGGTCGTTCTTGGCGCCATCCATCCTCTTGCCTGCTTCCCTTTCAAGCGGGGGTCGCGCACTTGGCATCGAGACGCGGCGACTGTTTCTGCGTCTTTACCGACATTCAAGCGGGGTTGCCGGTCTCCGGAGGATGCTCATCGCCTCCGACAGCAGTGGATCATATTTCGGCGCGTCCGCGGCAGCATCCGTTGCGCGGAGGATCGGTACGGAACCCGAGTCAGCGCCAGGTCGGAGGCAGGCGCCTTCAAGGTGCGATCCACGGCGTGCGTGACGGATGGCTGGAAACGACGACGCGCGAGCCTCACGTGATCGGGAGATGAAGAACGCGCCCTTCGTCGCTGACAAACCTCGCGTTCTGTTAACCCGAGTCGAGTAGCGACCATCGCGCCCGCGTGTCCTGAGCCGCAAGGCCATCATTGACGACCTAAGCGGCATCGGCTTTCATGAAAGAGAGGAAAGGTTCGCGATTGTTGAGGGCGGAACTGGTTCGACGGTTCGCATATCTCGATGGGGAAATTGCCACCGAATGGCGCAAGTATGGCATTTGATCGACGGGGAGGCGAAGCGGAAGACAAGGATTCCAGGACAGCCCGCTGACGTCGGGTAGAGCGCAGAAGATGGCCCATCGGCGCATCGACGTGCTGAGAAACTCCGAATGCCAAGATCGAGTGCAACGGCGGACAAACGATGGCAGCAGCTTTCCCATCCCCGGTCGGGCAATGGCCCTTGCGAAGGGAAAGGCTCCGTCGATTGTTGTGGATCTCGCAACAGAGCGCCGTTGAAATGGCGCTCGTGATCACGACTTTGGGGCACGTCCTCGACTTCAGGCAGCGTGGACGCCGCCACTCAAAGAATGACGTGTCGTTCCGATTGCTTTCATAGAAAAAGTTTGTCAACCGCGGACAAACTGTTCTGGTCAAACTTCACACGGCTTTTTCAGCCAAGATGACACTATTCTCTATCAAATCCCTCACCGTCCTTGGGCGCATTACATCGCGTGAATTTCTTTTAGGGGCGGTAAATTGAACGTGAAAGGAGCTCTCCATTTTCCTTCTCGCATCCCGACAGGGGATATTTCACGAGAAGATCAACCCTGGCGGCAGGGCCATTCTGTGTGCAGACAACTATCGAGGGGCCATCGGCTCCACAGTGAATACGTGATCGAAGTCAATTTCGCTCATTTTGATTGAACTCACCAGCGCAGTCGCGTTTCCCTTTGCCGTAATCTCCGATGAAATCGACGCCCTGTACTCCACGAAGATCGTCATCTTCCCTGCGAACATGGGCCTCCATTGAATTAAATGTGGTTTCGCGGCTTCACATTAGTTCAGAATCGACGCCGAAGGCCATCAATGCATTAGGCTTTATCAACGAACAGCCTCGGGATCTCCCCCGTTTGGGTCATCCTCCGAAACACCATCTGGTTCAACTGCTGCCGACCTACCTCGTCGTCCCTTGCGAGGTGCGCCTGGATCATCGCCACGAGCACTGGCGGCTCGAGCCCGTCGACCTTTCCGATGATGTCCCTGCATTCCTCGATGACCGCTTGCTTGTCCTGTGGCGGGAGCGTCAGGAACTCGTGGTTGAGCCACATCTGTGTGTTCGTGTACCGCTCATCATTATGCTGCAGGTCGCGCCCGATCGCTGCCCTTACGCCGCCGCCGCGCCGCGCCGCGATTGCGCCCTCCGCGCGGAAGCGGACGGCGGGCGCCAGACCGAGGAAGGGCCCCATCCTCTGGAGCAGCCGTGCGGCCGCTGTCGGCGGCATGACCTTCAGATACGATCCGATCGCCGATCGAATCGGGCCGCCCGTCGCCGCGAGCAGGAAGTCGCAGAAGCGGGCCAGGGCGGTGCGGTGGAGGCTTTCTGGCTCCACGAAGTCGGCCATCGGCGACATTGCCAGCGTCGCGAGATCTGCGATGTGCGCGGCGAAGACCTCGCGTAAAATTTCGTCGGCGTTGGGGGGAGCCATGGAAACCACGGCGACGCTGCCGCCGTAGTGCTCTTTCAACTGCAAAGCCAATTCGATAGCACTTTTGTCCACTGGATTGACCAGAGTCGGAATTCCCGTACGAGTGATGGTCTTTTTGACGGGATCAATGGTGACCTTATCGTAATACTTGGGGTCCGGCACAGGTTTCACGCAAACAACGACGTTGTAGGCCATGGTTTAAGGCTTGAATCCGCTCAGGGTGTTGCCTGCCATAATGATCTGCATGATATGGGAGGTGCCGCCCGACGGAATGGAGGCCAGAGCGTCGCGCAGGAAGCGGCCCACAGGGTACTCGTTGATGATGCCATAGCCGCCCATGAGGTCCATCAACCTCTTGGAGGACGCGACCGCCGTCTCCGTCGAGACGTACTTCGCCGTGGCGACTTCGTTGGCGCAGGGGATGCCGGCGTCCTTCAAACCCGCCGCGTAGTACGTCAACAAACGAGCGGCCTCGTAGTCCGCCCTGATCTTCGCTACTTCAAACTGGACGGCCTGGAGTTTGGCAATGGGCTTTCCGTAGACGACGCGCTCGTTTGCGAATTTCACCGCCTCTTCGACGCAGCCCCTCAGAATGCCCACGCAAATGGCGCTCATCCCGGCGCGGCCGACCTCGCCGATGGCTTCCATTCCGATCTTCGCGCCGCCGCCCTCTTTACCGAGAAGGGCGTCTTCCGGGATATGCACGTCCGTGAGGACCACATCGCCCGTGACGGAACCCCGGAGCCCCAGCTTATGCTCCTTGCGGCCGGGTTCGAAGCCTTTCGTTCCTTTTTCGATGATGAAAGCGGAGAGCTTGTTGCGTCCTTTCTCGTCCACTCCGGTCTTGGCCGTAATAACCGTAACGTCGGCGACATGGGAGTTGGTGATGAAGCATTTCCGCCCGTTGAGCACCCATTCGCCGTCTTTTTTCTCGGCCGTGGTCTTCTGGCCGCTGAAGTCCGACCCGCCTCCTGGCTCGGTGACCGCCAGCCCGCCGATCTTCTTTCCCGAACAAAGGTCCGGCAAATACTTTTTCTTCTGCTCGTCCGTTCCGAAAAGGAGAATGGGATAGGGCCCCATGTGGTGGGTCATCATGGCAATGCCCAACCCCCCCGAGTACCGGGAAATTTCTTCGAGGCATATGGCGCGCGCCACGAACCCCTGGCCTGCGCCGCCGAACTCCTCGGGGACAAAAATCCCGTTGATGCCCAATTCCCCCATTTTTTTCATGAGGTCGACGGGGCATACGTCCTGCTCGTCCCACTCCGCCGCCTTGGGCGCGATCTCGGCTTCGACAAACTCCCTGACCGCCTTGCGCAACATCTTCTGCTCTTCGGTAAACTCGAAAAAGTGCATTACAACTTCCTCCTTGTTTTTAGAGTTTCCAAACAAAACTCATCCTTAGCAGGTTATTTGCGGTTTTAAAAAAATAAAAAATTAAGTTGAAATTGCCTATACACCACATAGTTAAATAACTGGTTTTCTCTCTTGTAAAAACCACTTAAACCCTATACAATTATGATCATGGTATAAATATATTAGGAGCTTCACTCCGAAAAAGATAGTAGGTACTTTTAAGTACCTATGAATTTGGAATCCGCCAAGAGAACTAGAGAGAGGGGAAAATTAGGATGAAGTACGTGGAGTATGAATGCCCGCTGGCGTTGGCCCTTGAAATCATCGGAGGCAAATGGAAAGCTCTCGTGTTGTACCACTTGAGGAAGGGAAAACTTCGGACCAGCGAAGTAAAACGCCGCCTCCCGAACATCACGCAAAAAATGCTCACCCAACAGCTCAGAGAACTGGAGCGCGACGGGCTGGTAAAACGCGATGTCTTCGATACGGTTCCCCCAAAGGTCGAATATTCTCTGACGGAACTTGGGGAGACCGTAAAGCCTATTTTGCTCGCTATTTGCTCGTGGGGGTACGTTTACGCCGAACACGAGTCGCCCAACGGCGAAATTACCTTCAAGTCAGCGTAGATAAATATCACCCGGCCTCGTTTGCGGCGGATATTCGCGTTGGATAAAAGAAGAGACCGATCATTGATTGGGCGGCCTTTTTGTTCGCATATGATAAAGTGAATCGAGATGAAAAACCTGAAGTTGGAATAGTTAAAACAAGTGTTTAAAATATTTGACTGAGTGTCTCAAAAATGACAACGTGCTGCCGCTTCATCTCTATTTTGTTGCTTCGAAAGAATAAAGGTTGCCAGGAGTTTTTGTGATGAAATTCAATGTTTGCATCAACATATAGCTTGTTCCTGGGATTTTTAGAATATGCAAAAAGACCTTTGGTTCCAAAAAGGGAATACGTTTGCCCAATGCTTTCGCGAATATAAGGTTCAAATCTTCTTTCTTTAACGGCGCGTAGT
>JAISWV010000089.1 GCA_031270755.1 Synergistaceae bacterium | reverse complement strand
TAAACAAAGTATCACAAGTCCAATCATACCGCCGCCGAAAGAGGCGCATCCGCCGCCGCCACTACCACTGTTGTCACTACCACTATTGTCACTACCACCGCTGGGCGGCGCGGGAGTCTCAGGTGTGGCGGGGTTTTCGGGCGTGCTGGGTTTGCCGGAAGTCACACGCTTCAAAATCAAGGATATTTTGGAGTGCCAATCAGTGTCTTCGTCGGCCGATTCAAGTTTCCAAGTAGAGTCGTCTACGTACGTCCAGCTTATCCATGAGTTTCCTTCCGAGGCGTAGTATTCCCTTTCGCTGACTTTTTGATACTCGGAATAAGGCTCCAGAGAGAAACCAGACATGGAGACACCTGGTGGCGACTCCCAACCGACCACCACATTCAGAGTTATGGTATAAAGCCCATTAGATCTTTGCGTTACTTGAATTGGGAATGTGCTGGGGTCGGAACTGGCGTAAAGGTATTCATAAGATACGCCATAATCTTCGCCTGACTCGCCCCCGGACTCAATCCTCCAAGTTCCGTTCAAACTCGATTCCACTGGGGTGGAATCGCCGGGTGTGACGGGGTCGTCGGGTGTAATAGGATCAGGATCGTCAGGTGTGATCGGATCGCTGGGTATGATGGGATCGACAGGCTTAACGGGCCCCGCCCCGGTATCAGTGAACATCCAGTCGTAATTTTGATACGAGCCGTCCGGCAGCACCGAGCTGGCGGCCCTGATTTGCACCCGGACGTCGGTGACGTCGCTTCTGGCTACGCCTATGCCGCCAAGGTTGAGAGAGCCGTTCATGACAACACCTTGGCTGAATGGAATCCACGCGGTTTGATACACTCTACCGCCGGCGTTATAAAGCCTGACTCTTACACTCCCCGAGAAAGGCATGGCTGCATCGCTTCCCGAGGAAGGGCGGTAACTTTTGTACGTCACGGCGGAGTCGCTCAGTTCCACGTATGGAGTGATCCATCCGAGCTGTTCTTCCGTCGTCAGGAAGTCCATCACCTTGCCGTTTCCGCTGCCCTCATCCGTAGACCAATGGAACGACTTGTTCGGAAGTCCGGTCTGACGGTTTTGCGCCTTGCCCCGGAAATACAGTATCGAACCATTCTCATCGACTGGCGTGTATTCCGTGTATCCTGAGCCGGTAGAATCCACCGCCAACGGAAAGTCCTTGTCAGCGCCTTCATGCAATTGACCGTCCGTCCCTAAATATGAATAAGAGAACGGGTCATTCACGCTGAAAGTACCTGCCTGCGGGTTAGTCAGGCCGGGTTCGAAGTCGATCCAAAAAGAAATATGACCGAACTCGGCAGTTGCGTAGTTCGGCTTACCGTCTACCAAGTCCGCCACGGAGCGGTGACTGATGATTGTGTATCCGTCATTGGCCCAGGCCGGTGCGGTCAGAGTCGCCGCAAACGCGCCCAACAACAGAAGCGCCCATAATCCAAACCACTTTCTCTTCTGCATTCCAAATCTCCCCTTTTTGAATACGCGTTCTTAATATAATTTCTTTTGGCTGCAAAACACGTTTCGTGTGTCGCCCCCTGTGCGGAAAAGTAGAGTTTTTCGCACACCTTCTTAACTTTCGACGATAATCCTATTTTCTATGCTTTTTCCTCCTTTTGAAAGATTTTTTAGTCCATTTGGCCGCTTTTTATTTCCTCAATTCCCCTGTGCGAAAAACTCTACTTTTCTGCACTAATGGATTTGGAAAGATTATATCATGCAACAACATCACCGAGGAGGTTATGACGTGTCCCACAATACCTACGCTTACATCCGCGTTTCGACGCAGGAACAAAACGAAACGCGCCAGCTTGACGCCATCAAACCTATGAACATCGACCCGCAAAACGTCTATCTTGACAAGCAATCGGGCAAAAATTTCAATCGCCCCGCCTGGAAAAAGCTGCTCTGCCGTATGCAGCGGGGTGATCTACTGGTCGTAAAGTCCATCGACCGGCTGGGACGCAATTACGCGGATGTCATCACACAATGGCGCTCTCTTACCTGCGACAAGGGCATAGACATTAAAGTCCTCGATATGTCGCTGCTCGATACGACTTATTGCAAAGACCTTCTCGGCACGTTCATAAGCGATTTGGTGCTTCAAATCTTGTCGTTCGCCGCGCAGCTGGAACGCGACTTCATCCGCCAACGTCAGGCCGAGGGCATAGCCGCCGCGAAAGCCGTGGGCAAACGCTTCGGCAAAAGACCGCTTCCGCTTCCTCCCGACTTTGACGACCTATTCCAACGCTGGCGCCGCGGAGAATTTTCGTCTAAAAAAATGGCCGCTCTCTGTAAAATAAGCCGCCGAACACTCTTTGACAGAACAAAAACGCTCCGCGAATCATGCCGATAACCCCCGCATTCAGCGCTCTTGCTTTTCTTTCCGATAGACCGCTATCTCGTTCCCCGGCTTGCGTGAACATGAGTGTCCGTCCGAACACCCTACTGTCAAGCTTGTAGTGGGCTAGCTCCCGCGTCGGGAACGTCAAAAAAGGTACTCCCCGAAGGCGAAAATCTCTGGGGAGTACCGGCGCGAAACCGTAAAACTTAACTTGTCAGTTCAATTCAAAAAACGGCTCGGGTCGTAGGGAATGCCTTCGTTGTATTCCTTGCGCGGGTTGCTGTATTATATTCCTCGATTAGAGCGTCGACAGCTGAAGAATCAGGCGTCTGATGTTTATATTATGGAGAGGTGAGGTTGGCGGATGGCACAGACGGAAGCGGAGCAGGTTTCAGCGCGAACGCATGGAAACGATGAAAACAAGGATTTGCAGTCACCCGGGAACTTTGATTACGACAACCTTTGGAAAACGGTGTTGGAGCGTTATTTCTGGGACGCGTTGAAGATTTTCCTGCCTTCTTTGTACGAGGCGGCGGATAGGAGCCGGAAGCCAAAATTTTTAAGCCAGGAACTGAACAAGGTGACGTTTGACCTGAAGGGTGGAGCAAATCGGGCCGACCTTCTGGTAGAAATCAAACTCAAAAACAGCCGCAAAAACAAGTTGATTTTATGCCACCTGGAAAGTCAGGGCAAAGGCGGAGGCAATCTGCCTGTTCGCATGTACAGATACAAAGAAGCGATACATCTCCTGCGAGGGAAGGAACCGATAGGAATAGTTCTCATTACGGCTCCGCGCCCAAAAAAGGAAAAAGATCACTACAGTGTGGAGCAGTTTGGGGTCGCGGTGTTCTACAAATACGTGAACGTGATCGTCATGGATTTGGATGACGAAGTTCTTCTTGAGGAGGGCAATCAGATCGGCTTGGTGCTCTATGCTCTGAAGTGCGCGATAAAGAGCGGGAACGACGAAGGGCTGAAGTTCCGTCATATGCGGGAGATCTCGAACCTGTGGGCTCGGCGGGGCTGGGACGCGGAGGACAAGCGTATAATATTGCAAGCGGTGGAGTACCTTATGAGAATCGAGAATCAAGATTACGCGAAGCAGATAGTAGCCCATATAGCGTCGCTTGTAGAGTCACTGAAGGAGGAGGAAAAGAACATGTATACGTCGGTGTTCGAGAGGGTTTATAAAGAAGAGGGCCGCATGGAGGGGTTTAATGAAGGCCGCAATGAGGGTTTTAATGAGGGCCGCACGGAGGGGTTTAATGAGGGCCGCAATGAGGGGCAAGTTCTAGTTGCCCGCAATATGTTGAACGATGGGTTTCCTGTCGGTAAAGTCGTTCAGTATACTACCCTTTCGCGCGAAGAGGTTGAGAAACT
>JAISWV010000070.1 GCA_031270755.1 Synergistaceae bacterium | reverse complement strand
CGAAACCGATCCCTAAAAAAGGACCTATAAAAGCCCTGCATGCATGAAGAGCCCGCACGTTTGTAAACGTTTAAACTCAGCTGAAAATCAGGGGGACGGAGCTCGTTTGTTCGAGGCGTTTGTTCCTGCGGGACTCAGGCCCCCCGGACCCCTATAAGCAAATGCTTGCTTGTGGTAAAATACCTTGCGTTTGTTTGCAATCAAGGCCGAGGCGCGGCTGCCGGTCGTATTGAATGACAATGTAAGTGCACAACAGGAGGAGAGTACTCATGGCAAAAGTTTGTCAATGTTGCGGGCGCGGTCCTGTAACAGGAAATGCAGTCAGCCACTCGAATCGGCACACACGCCGTCGTTGGCTGGTCAACCTTCAGAACGCGAGAATCGACGCGGGCGACGGAACGACTTTCAAGGTTCGCGTTTGCGCCAAATGCCTGAAGTCCGGCTTCGTCAAGAGAGCGGCAAAGGTGTAACGTCAAATCAAGTAGGGGCGGATATTATCCGCCCGCGATTATCGGGTATCCACCCCTACGGTTATCGATAACAAATCAGGGGAGCGAAAAGGGGAGGGAGACGTCCAAGGAAGCCCCCGCAATCACGTAGACCCGCTCCTCCGGGAAGGCCAGATTGTACTGTTCCCGCGCCAAGTGCGCGATGCCTTCTTGTGTTTTATAAAAATTGACTTTCTCCCTGTACTCTCTGACGCTGCGCTCTTTTTCCGCCAGCCTCGCGGAGCGTTCCGCCACCAAGATCCTGAGACGAGCAAGTTTTTGGATTTCAAAAAAATACACCGTTCCCGCGATGAACAAGAACAACGTGACGATTGCGGCTGCGAATATCCAGCGCAGGCGTGGCATGGCTACATTCTTTCCGGAGCGGAAATGCCCAAAAGGGCGAGGCAGCGGCCGAGGACAATGCGAACGGCCTCCGCCAACATCAGACGACCGGCTTCCAAGTTTGGTTCCGCCCCCAAAATGCGGTTCGTGTTGTAGAACGAGTGGAAATACCCCGCCAATTTCGAAACGTAAATTGTAATCGCATGGGGCTCCAACTCCCTGGACGCGTTTTCCATTTCCCTGGGAAAAGCGGCGAGACAGTCCACCAGCTTTCGCGTCTCCTCTCCTGCAAGGGCGTCCAGGCACGGGATCTTCGCGCCGGCGGGGAGCTCGATTTTCCTTTCTTTCATTTCTCTCATGACACTGCAAATGCGGGCGTGGGCGTATTGGACGTAAAATACCGGATTGTCGCTGCTCTGGCGCTTGGCCAGCTCCAGATCGAAGTCCAACGGGCTGTCGCTCCGCCGCATCAAGAAGAAATAACGCGTGGCGTCCACCCCCACCTCGTTCAACACGTCGCGCAAGGTGATGAACTGGCCCGAACGCGTGGACATCGGGACCTGCACCCCATTCCGGACCAGGTTCACGAATTGGATCAGAAGAACGTCCAGGTCTTCGGGCTTCCTTCCAATGGCCTCGACCCCGGCCTTCATGCGGGGAATGTATCCATGGTGGTCCGCCCCCCAAATATCGATGACCCGGTCGAAGCCTCGGTCGAATTTTTCTTTGTGGTAAGCGATATCCGACGCGAAATACGTGGGAGCTCCGTTGTTGCGAATCAGCACCCGGTCTTTCTCGTCCTCGAAATCCGAGGCCTTGAACCACACCGCTCCGTCGGCTTCGAAAGCGTAGTCGCGCTGCTTCAAATGCTCCATAGTCTCGGAAACCAAGTTACGGGTGTAAAGGCTGCTCTCCGAAAACCAGACGTCGAAGTTCACGCCGAAATCCTGCAAGTCGCCTCGAATGCCCTTCAGGATGATGTCCCCCGCGAAGCCCTTGAACCACGTCAGACTCTCGGCGAGGGGTATCGACAGAAAACGGCCTCCTTCGGCTTTTATCGCGTCTCTGGCAAGATCGTAAATGTAATCTCCCTTGTAGCCATTTTCGGGAAAGGGCGCCGAGTCGCCGCGTCCTTGGAGCTCGAAGTAACGCGATTGGGTCGAGCGCCCCAGGATTTCCATTTGAAGCCCCGCGTCGTTGATATAGTACTCCCGCTCCACCTTCCACCCGGTGAAAGAAAGAAGGTTCGCCAATACGTCCCCTACGGCCGCGCCGCGTCCATGTCCGATGTGCAAAGGGCCTGTGGGGTTGGCGCTGACGAACTCGACCTGCACTTTACGCCCCGAGCCCATATCGGAGGCTCCGTAGGCGCCGTCCGCGTTCAAGATATCACGAACGACGTTTTGCAGCCATTTTTTCGACAAAAAGAAGTTGATGAAGCCCGGGCCGGCGATTTCGATTTTCTCGATCAAATCGCTTTCGGCGCTGTTCAGCTCCGTGACGATCTCCGCCGCCAACCCGCGGGGAGGCAAACCCAGGAACTTTGCCTGCTGCATGGCCGCACTGGTCGCTCGATCTCCCTGCCCCTCTCTTTTGGGCCGCTCGATCTCCAAAGACAACCCGTCGGGCAAAGATTTGCCTTTCTTCGCGGCGACGCTCTCGAACGCCTTCAGCAACGCGCTTTGCAGATATGCTTCGATTTGAGACCCTTCGACTTGAGGCAACTGAACCCCTCCATGACAAGAGACGCGTTCTCTACAGACGTGCACATCTCTCAAATTTATATTTATTTTACTCTCAAATTTTTACTCTCAATCTTTTACTTTTAATTGAACGGGCAGGTGCCGAACCATGAAGGCCTGCCAGCTCTGAAGCGCCGCGCTGAGGTCGGCCGCGTTCTCGTCCTGGATCGCGGCGGTTCCCACCGTCATGCGCGCCTCAGCCGTCAGTACTTTTTTTTTGTTTTTTTTGCTGAGCTTGTAAGATTCGGTGTACTTGATCTTTCCCATATTTCGCTCCGCCGGCGTGGGGAGCATCACGTTCGCCGTCGAGTCGGGCAAGGTCAGGTCGAAGCGGGCCTCCATGATAAACGGGAAGCGCAGCGTGTAGGGGAAAGGGCCCGAGCTCAAGCTCTTGAACCAACTGGGAATCAGCGGCGGCAGGGAAACGAGTAAATCACGCCCTCCCGTGCTCTTGATGACCTGGGCCTCCGCGAGGGTCACCCGGATCTCGTGTTCGTTTCCCGAGTCCGTGAATTTGACGTCGCGATAACGGGGAGCGCGGGGAAACAGATCTTTCAGCAACGACGCGAGAGCTTCGTCCGTGGGGTTTGCCGGCAGCAGGAAACGGCGCCACCCGTTGCGCTCCACGATCCGAAGCGTACCGCTTATGATGCCGTCCTCGTTCAGGGCCAAGTCGAAGTTGACGCTCAGGCGGTTCGAAGAGGCACTGGAGTCGGAAATTTTGCGTTCTTCAAGCCCGCCATCCGGAGCGACGCCATAAATCCTCCGCCCCCATAGGGACACCGAGTTCTCCCCAACACGGGGGGGCTCTTCCATCGTATAGTAAAAAAATCCTTTTTTCGAATCCATCCCCGATATTTCCAAAACCGGGGCCACCGCCATAGCCCCACAGGCCGGCTCGTTGGCGGCGGGGCGGTAGGCCAATTGCCAGAAAAGGCGAACGCCGCGCCCCGTATTTTTCAGCCATTTATGGGCGAGCAGCAATTTTTCACGGCGCGTCCAGGGAGCTTCCTCTGGAATTTCCCGCAGGGCACCGTCCGGCAAAACCAGCTCCGGCTGTTCATAGAGCCACTGCAAAAAATTTCCCAGACTTTTCGCCTCGGCGGAGGGTTTGAGCTGCTTTTTCGCCATTCTCTTTGCATCGGCGGGGGGCTCGGGAATAGGAACCGTTTCCAAGGCCTTGATGGAGCGCACTGCGGCTTCTTTGCCTTCCCGAGAGCTGAAGGCGACGTAACGGCGACGGTCGTCGCGCAAAGAAAAGGGAAGGTCCGCCGTCGTGTTGATCACCCGCCACTCGTAAACCATGCGGTTGTCCACGTTGCTCGCCCTGGGCGGGACATCCGCGTTGGTGCCGTAATAAAAAGAGTGTCCTGCGGGCACCGTCACGCGGATCGCGCTCTCCCACACGGGAAGGGGTTCGCTGAGCCAGACCAGGTCCTCGATGGAAAGTTTTTCAGGAAAAAGCTCCCTGTAAGAGACAACCAAAATGAACTCGTCGGGAAGGTACGAAAAGGCGACGGAGCACATTTTATCTCCTTCTTTCGAGATTTCCCAGCCATCCATGATTTTTTCGCCGCTTCCGGGAGAGTAGACCGAGGCCTCCAAAATTTCGGCCTCCCCGCCCTTCGGCACCGGAACGTTCCAGAGAAGCCATCGGGAATCCAATCCTTTCCGGCCCAGGAGAATCCACAAGCTTTTGCGCTCGATGCCTCCATGAAGCCCGACCCCGTAGTCGATCTGCTTCAGCCATATCACGCCGTCGGAGCCCGGATAGGTCGAAAAATCTGGATTCAGCTGGATCATGGAGAGGATGTCGTAGGCGAAGTCGAAATCATCCGGCTCCGCGGCAAAAGCGCGCGGGCACAACAAAGTGACGAAAAGCAATCCTCCCCACAGGGCCGCCCGGCGGGCTGAACGTAAACAAACTCGCTTTCCCCTCGGAGGCTTTTTTATCGGACGTTTCATCGACTGCCCTCCCTTTCCGGCAACACGGGTTTTCGTAAAATTCGACTATACATTTTTGCCGCAGCAATGTTTGTATTTTTTCCCACTGCCGCAGGGACAGGGGTCGTTGCGCCCAACCCGCACGGTTTTTCTGACGGGTTCGGGCTTTCCGTCGCCCACCTGAAGCCCCGCTTGTCTCGGATCGGCATAATCGCCCGCCCCGGAGCGCCGCTGATCGAATACGGGAGAGTCGCGCCCCTCAGAGAACTTGCGCTCGCGGGACCTCCTGTCGTCCGAAAGGAGGCGAACCCTGAAGAACTGCTCCACGAAAGACTCCCGCACCTGGGTCATCATCTCTTGGAAAAGATTATACGATTCGAACTGGTATTCCAACAGGGGGTCCTTCTGGCCAATGGCGCGCAGGCCTATGCCGCGCCGCAGCTCGTCCATGCCCAACAGATGATTGCGCCAAGCGTCGTCCAGCGTATTCAATACGATATGGCGCAGCAAAACGCCCGCCACATCCGGCGTGAAGTCCAGAATTTTCCGGTCGTAACGAGTTTTCACGGACTCGACGATCTCGTCCCGAAGGGTCTCCATGCCGGCCCGGCTGTCCAGGCGCGCGACAGTCTCGTCGCTGCCGGGGCCGAAGACGCCTCTGAAGCGCGCCGCGGCCCGTTCGGGATCGGGCTCGTCCTCCTCGGGGAAATAGCGGTCCAAAATGTCCTCGAGGACCCCATGAATGATCCCCCAGCCGTAGTCGACGATGTCTTCCTCCTGAAGGATCGTGTGTCTTTCGGCGTATACGGCCTCCCGCTGGCGGTTCATCACGTTGTCGTAGGCCAGAAGCTGCTTTCTGATATCGAAATGCATCTGTTCGACTTTGTGCTGGGAGGACTCGATCACCTTCGTGAGCATCGAGGACTCGATGGCCTCTCCATCCACCATACCCAGCTTGCCCATCAGGCCCTGAATGCGCTCGGATCCGAAAAGGCGCAAAAGGTCGTCCTCCAGAGACAGATAAAAGCGGCTCTCGCCAGGGTCGCCCTGACGACCGGCCCGGCCCCTGAGCTGGTTGTCGATGCGCCGCGCCTCGTGCCGTTCCGTACCGACAATGGCCAAGCCGCCCAGAGCGACGACTTTGTCGTGCTCTTCCCGGCATTGGGCTCGAAAATGCCCCAGATAGATCTCATATGCGCCTTTGATGCGGGTGAAAGCATCCTGCAGAAACACGGAGTACGCCGTCTCAGCGAAGGCGGGATCCTTCGTGCCGAAAAGGCGCCGGTCCCGCAGGTAATTCCGCGTCAGGTCCTCCGCCAGGACGTTGGTATACTGGACGAAGTAGTTGTAAACGTCGTCCTGCTCCAGGGCCTTGATCTTCCAATCGATGGAGGGGCGCTCGGCCAACAGCTTCCCTTTCGCCAAAAACTCGGGATTTCCTCCCAGCATGATGTCCGTTCCGCGCCCGGCCATGTTCGTCGCCACGGTCACGGCGCCCAAGTGCCCTGCTTGAGCTACGATATGCGCTTCCTTTTCATGGTGTTTGGCGTTCAGAACCTGATGAGGTACTTTGCGTGCTTTCAGCAGTTTGCTGACCCGCTCGGAGTTTTCGATGGACGTCGTGCCCACCAGAACGGGCTGCCCTTGGCCGTTGCGCTCCTGGACCTCGTCGGCCACCGCGTTGAATTTTTCCAAAACCGTGCCGTAGATGACGTCGGCGTTGTCGACTCGGATCATTGTTTTGTGGGTCGGGATGGTGACGACCTGCAGGCCGTATATTTCTTTGAACTCCTCCGCCTCGGTGGCGGCCGTCCCCGTCATCCCCGCCAGCTTGCGATACATCCTGAAGTAGTTCTGCAGGGTGACCGTGGCCAAGGTCTGGCTTTCGCGTCCGACTCTGACGCGCTCTTTCGCCTCGATGGCCTGATGCAGCCCGTCGGAATAGCGCCGCCCCACCATCAAACGGCCCGTGAACTCGTCCACGATGACGATCTCCCCGTTGGTGACCACGTAGTCCACGTCGCGCTGGAAAAGACGATAGGCTTTCAAGGCCTGAACGATCCTGTGAGCCAACTCCGACTTGGCGGCATCGGAAAAAAGATTGGGTATCTTCATCAGGTTTTCGCACTTCTGAATACCCGCTTCCGTAATGGCGATGTTGCGCTCTTTTTCGTCCGTTTCGTAGTCCGTGCCCTCTTTGAGCTGACGAGCCGCTCCGTCGGCCCGGACATAGAGCTCCACGTTGTCGTCGGAGGGTCCCGAAATAATCAAGGGCGTCCGGGC
>JAISWV010000045.1 GCA_031270755.1 Synergistaceae bacterium | reverse complement strand
GGAGCGGCCGGAGCTGTTCACGGGGCTCTGCAGGGGGGCGCTTTGACGACGACCTACACGTCGGCTCAAGGACTTTTGTTGATGATTCCCAACATGTACCGCATCGCCGGGGAGCTTCTGCCCGCCGTTTTTCACGTCAGCGCCCGCACCTTGGCCAACAACGCATGGAGCGTTTTCGGCGATCATCAGGACGTCATGGCAACCCGCCAGACGGGTTTTGCGATCTTGTCCTCCAGCAACGTCCAGGATGCCATGAACCTCGCCGCCGTCGCCCATCTGGCCGCAATCAAATCCCGAGTGCCTTTTTTGCATTTTTTCGATGGATTCCGCACCTCTCACGAGGTCCAAAAAATCCAGGTGCTGGAGTACGAAGAGTTGAACAATCTCCTGGACAAGGATGCCGTCAAGGCCTTCCGCGATCACGCCTTGAGCCCGGACCATCCCGTCCACAGGGGAATGACGCAAAACCCCGACGTGTTTTTTCAGATGCGCGAGGCAGTCAACCCCTGGTATCGAGCCCTTCCCGCGACGCTGGACCACTGTTTCGGAGAAATCAACAAACTGACGGGGCGCGATTACGCGTTTTTCAACTACTACGGAGCCCCGGACGCGACGCGCGTCGTGGTCGCCATGGGGTCGGGCTGCACGGCCATCGAAGAGACCGTGGATTGGATGAACGCCCGGGGAGAAAAGGTGGGATTGATCAACGTCCACCTGTACCGCCCTTTTTGTCCTGAGCGTCTGATCGCGGCTTTGCCGAAAACGACCCAAAAAATCGCCGTCCTCGACCGCACCAAGGAACCGGGAGCCGCGGGGGAACCGCTTTATCTGGACGTGCGCAGCGCCCTTTACGACCTTGCCGTGACAGGCCCCGCCGCCGCGGGCTTCACTTCTTTGCCCCTGGTCGTGGGAGGGCGCTACGGCATCGGGGCCAAAAACTTCAGCCCGCCGGATATCCTGGCCGTTTATGAGAACCTGGCCCTGGACGTACCTAAAAACGCCTTCACCGTCGGTATCGACGACGACGTCACCATGACCTCCCTTCCCCGCCCCCGGGAGGACTTCGATCCCGCGCCGGCGGGAACCACGGCCTGCAAGTTCTGGGGGCTGGGCTCCGACGGCACCGTGGGGGCTAACAAAAGCGCCATCAAAATCATCGGAGACCACACGGACCTCTACGCTCAGGCGTATTTCGCCTACGATTCCAAAAAATCGGGCGGCATCACGATCTCTCATCTGCGTTTCGGAAAAACGCCCATCAAGTCCTCTTATTACATACATAAAGCGGATTTCGTGGCCTGCCATAACCCCGCTTACGTGGGCAAATACGATCTTTTGGACGGGTTGAAGCCGGGGGGACGCTTCCTCCTGAACACTCAGTGGAACCCGGAGGAGATCGAAGAAAACCTTCCCGGCGGCATGAAACGCTTCATCGCCCGCAACGGAATCGAATTTTACTCCATCAACGCCGTCAAGGTCGCTCAAGAGCTTGGGCTCGGGAACCGCATCAACATGATTATGCAAGCGGCTTTCTTCAAGGTCGTCGCTCAGCAGGCCGAAGGTCAAGGGGCCAAAGGTCAAGAGATCGACGATCCCGGGGAAAAACCCTCCATCATTCCCCTCGAGGACGCGGTGAAGTATTTGAAAGAAGCAGTCGTCGAATCTTACGGAAAACAGGGGCAGCAGATCCTCGACATGAACTTCGCCGCCATCGATCGGGGAATCTCCGACGTCGTAAAGGTTCCCGTTCCGGAGCGGTGGAAAGATGCCCAAGGGAAAGTCCAAGAGAAAGACGTCCCTTTGCCGGGGGAATCTCCCTCATCTGTGCCGGAGTTTATCGGGAAATTTGTCGAGCCCGTCAATCGGCAGGAAGGGGACCGGCTGCCCGTCAGCGTCATGAAAGGCTGCGAGGACGGGACGTTCCCAATGGGCACAAGCGCTTTCGAGAAACGCGGGATCGCGGTCAACGTGCCCGTGTGGAAATCGGAAAACTGCATTCAGTGCAATCAGTGTTCTTTCGTCTGCCCCCATGCCGTCATCCGCCCGTTGCTGGCGGACGAAGAAGAGTTGACCGGCGCCCCGAAAGAGCTCCAGAGCAAGCCGGCGACGGGATTTTCCGGCAGACATTTCCACCTGGCCATTTCCACTCTGGACTGCACCGGATGCGGCAACTGCGTCGATATCTGCCCCGCAAAGGAAAAAGCCCTGGAGATGCGCCCTCTCGCGTCGCGGCTGCCTGGCGGGGCTGAACTCTGGGACTTCGCGGCGGCGCGTATTTCCTACAAACCCCTTCCGGAGGAGCAGTTGCACACCGTCAAAGGAAGCCAATTCGCGCAGCCCCTGCTGGAGTTCAGCGGAGCCTGCGGCGGCTGCGGCGAGACGCCTTACGTGAAGCTATTGACCCAGCTTTTCGGCGACCGGATGTACATCCAGAACCCCTCCGGCTGTACCACGGTCTGGGGAGGAAGCAGTCCGGCCATTCCCTACACGACCAACGCCGAAGGACACGGACCGACCTTCGCCTATTCCCTCTTCGAAGACTGCGGAGAATACGGCTTTGGAATCCACATCGGCGCCACGCAGGTCCGCGGCCTCGTGGCGGAGAGAATCGCTCAGGCCCTCGAAAAAGAGCTTTCTCCCGATTTGAGAGGCGCAATGACGGACTGGTACGAACACAAGGATATGGGCTCCGGAACCCGCGAGCGCGCCTCGCGCCTTGCTGTGGCGCTGGAGCTGCACAAAGGCTCCGACCCGTTGCTGAACGAGATTTACGACCGCCGTGACTTTTTCGTCCGCAAGGCGCACTGGGTCGTCGGCGGGGACGGCTGGGCCTACGACATCGGATATGGGGGCCTGGACCACGTGGCGGCGTCTGGAGAGAACATCAATATTTTGGTTGTGGACACGGAGGTCTACTCCAACACCGGCGGACAGTCTTCCAAAGCCACTCCCACCGCGGCCATAGCGGGCTTCTCGGCCAGCGGCAAAAAGACCTGCAAAAAAGACCTGGGCATGATGATGATCCCCTACGGCAACATCTACGTGGCGCAGGTCGCTATGGGGGCGGACAAAAACCAGACCTTGAAAGCGTTCCTGGAGGCCGAAGCCTATCCGGGGGTGTCGGTGGTCATTGCGTACTGCCCCTGTATCAACCACGGGCTCTCCGCTGGAATGGGCAAATCTCAAGAGCAGGAAAAACGCGCCGTGGAGGCCGGCTATTGGGGTCTTTACCGTTACAATCCGCTGTTGAAGGAACAGGGGAAGAATCCCTTCATTCTGGATTCGAAGCCCCCCAAGGCGGATTTTCAGGAGTTTTTGAAGAGCGAGGTCCGATACGCGGCTCTGTTCCGTCAATTCCCCGACATGGCTCAAGAGCTTTTCGACAAATGCGAGCGGGACGCAATGGACCGGCTGGCGGCATACCAACGCTTGGCGAGTCAACCCGGACTCGGGAAAATTCCGGTGGAGGCCCGATAAAAACCCAAGATGCGCCGGGACGCCGGAGGCGGCGTCCCGTTTCCCTATCGTGGAAGCGCTATATGTATGCCTCACACAATTCCGGTTCTCTGAATGCTTCCGGGATTTTTGAGTTTCACGTACTCCTTTGGCGTTACGCCGTAGGTGTTTCTGAAAATAGCCGCAAAGTGGCCGGGGTGCTTATAACCCACGCCTCGCGCAATCGAGTAAACCGGCTCGTCGCCGTTTTCTATTTTACGCAATGCCTCGGTCATTCGAATCTTTTGCGAGTAATCGTGAATTGTGCAACCGTAAACC
>JAISWV010000017.1 GCA_031270755.1 Synergistaceae bacterium | reverse complement strand
CTCCATGTAACCTTCGGGGTTTGGCCTATGTTCCTCGGGAATGGCGTGGGCTCCCATGAAGGAGGGAACGACGCTTTGGGGCGTCTCGCGCCCCAGGCGGCCAATAACGCGCAGCATCTTCATCTCCGTTTCCGTGTCCAAGCCATAGCCGCTTTTGATCTCGATGGTGGTCGTTCCATAGTGGAGAGTCGTTTCCAGCAGCCGCCGCGAGAAGCGGAACAGGTCCTCCTCGGAGGCCGACCGCACGCTGCGCACAGAGGAGAGAATGCCTCCCCCGGCCTTCAAAATGTCCAAGTACGGCTTGCCCGCCAGGCGCATGGAGAACTCGGCTTCGCGTTTCGCGGCGAAACAAGCGTGGGTGTGGGGGTCCACGAAGCCCGGGATGACCGCCGCCCCCTCCAGGTCATATTCTTTGACTTCCTTCGGATCCCCGATGACCTTCTCCACATAGTTCCACGCGCCGACGGCGGCGATACGCCCGTCCTTTACCAAGAGAGCGCCCTCCGGCCACTGGTCGATGCGGCCCTGTTCCGCTCCGGAAGCCGGGGTTCGGCCCGTTCGGGGGGTGTAGATGTGCGCGTGTCGAAATAATTTGGTCGTCATCGTTCAGCCTCTTTCCTCTCATCATCTCATATTTGCGCCGTGACATTACAGCGCTTTCGTTGAATCGTCAAGCTGGGGAACCAGTCAGGCCAGTTCTCCTATCTCGGCCTCCACGGCGTCGACGACGCTGCCCCGCTCGGTCAGTTCGACGACGCGCTGGATGAGGGGGTGCAGGTACTCGTCCTTTTTGATGTAAGGAACGGCGCCGCGGATGCACTCGTGGGCCGCCAAAGTTCCGCGCCCCGGCTTCAGGGACAGAAGGCTGAAGTTGAGGGCCTGAGCGGCCAGCAGCAACTCGATGGCCAGGACCTTGCGGGTGTTCTGTAGAATGAGGGCCGCCTTTCGGGCGGCGTACCCGCCCATGGAGACGTGATCCTCCTGGTTCGCCGACGTGGGGATCGAGTCCACGGACGACGGATGAGCGAGCACCTTGTTCTCGGACACCAAAGCCGCGGAGGTATACTGAGGGATCATGAACCCGCTGTTGAGCCCGCAGTCTTCGATGAGAAAAGGAGGCAGGCCGGACAGGGAGGCGTCCACAAGGCGGGCTTGACGGCGCTCGGAGATGCTGGCGAACTCCGCCAGGGCGATGCCGAAGAAGTCCATGGCCAGGGCCAAGGGCTGCCCGTGGAAGTTGCCGCCGCTCAGGGCTTCTTCGTCTTCGGGAAAGATCAGGGGGTTGTCCGTCACGGAGTTGATCTCCGTCTCCAGCACGGACCGAACGTAGTTCAGGGCGTCGCGGCTCGCTCCGTGAACCTGGGGGGCGCAGCGCAGGGAGTAGGCGTCCTGCACGCGTTCTTTTTTGTAGCGTTCGACGATCTCGCTGCCCTCGATCAAGCGGCGGATGTTGGAGGCGGCGTTACCTTGGCCTTTGTAGGCGCGAAGGGCGTGGGTTCGGGCGTCGTAGGCGTAGGGGACGCCGTGCAGGGCCTCCAGAGACAGAGCGGCGACGACGTCCGCCGTTTTGGCGAGCCTCTCCGCATCCAAGATCGCCAGGGCCCCCACCGCGTTCATGACGGTGGTGCCGTTGTTGAGAGCCAGCCCTTCTTTGGCTCCCAGAGAGACGGGCTTGAGTCCCGCGTCGGCCAAGGCCGCCTTTACGGGCACCACCTTTCCCCTGTACTCTGCCTCGCCATCCCCCAACAAGGCAATGGCCAAGTGCGACAAGGGGCAGAGGTCGCCCGAGGCTCCCACGGAACCTTGGTTGGGAATGAGAGGATGGATGCGGGCGTTCAGAAGGTTGACGAGGCCGGCCAAGGTAGCGAGGCTTATTCCGGAGTGTCCGCGGCTGAGTGTGTTGATGCGTAAAAGCATAATCGCGCGGGTCGCGTCCACAGGGTAGGGATCCCCTACGCCGCAGGCATGGCTGCGGAGCAAATTTTCCTGGAGCACGCGGCGGTCTTTGGGGGAGATTTTCACGGAGGCCAGGTCTCCGAACCCTGTGGTGACGCCATAGACCACCTGATCGGAGGAGGCCCATCTTTCCACGAGGGCGGCAGCCTCCTTGACGGCTTTGCAAGCGTCCCCGCTCAGCTCGACTCTATAACCTTCCCGGGCCACCTTGACGACATCCTCGAGCGTCAAAGAAAGCCCATCCAGCCTTATCGTCTTTTTACTCATGACATTTCCCGCCCCTTTGGTCGATTCGAAAACATTCCACACGGCGCAATCGACTCGCAGATCGACCCACAACTCAGCGCCGCAGCAAAAACAACGCCCGTGATAGGCAAGCAGACAACGAAAAGAACTCGACACATCGAGCGCCTTTATTGTAGGCAATATGTTTAAAATCAGCAATCCCAACTATTTAGCTTATGAACTGAGTTGTATTCTCAACTGATAGCGTAAAACTTTGTTACCATTCTGAATAAAGGGGCGCGTCCTCGGAACGCTGCTGCAAGGAGCGATGGCAGTGACGCATGTAACGGTCCGGGAGAACCGGATCACATCAGCATCGCCATGTTGTTGCGGTGGATCAGTTCCTCGTAGTGCCTGTATCCCAAGATCTTCTCGATTTCGCTTGAGCGTATGCCCATGATTTTTCGTGCGTCGGCGTGGCCGTAGTTGGTGATGCCGCGGGCGATTTCGACGCCCGCCGAGTCCTTCACCCCGATCACTTCTCCCACTTTGAAAGAGCCCTGGATTTTCACGACGCCGGAGGGAAGAAGGCTCTTGCCCCGGTGCGTCAAGGCCTCCGCCGCGCCGCCGTCCACCTCGACCCAGCCTGACGGAGTGCTGCCCACGGCGATCCATTGACGCCGCAACGCGTAACCCTCCCGGGAGGGAAGGAAAAGCGTACCCACGTTTTCTCCCTCCGCCACCTTGCGGATGACGTTGGGTTCGTCACT
>JAISWV010000439.1 GCA_031270755.1 Synergistaceae bacterium | reverse complement strand
GAAAAACTTTGCGGCGTGGCGGGGTCTTCGCGGGTCGTGGCGGGGACGACGGGCCACGGGGCGACCCTGCTGGGGCCGGGGCATATCCGTCACGCCGGCGTGGGGGATACCGTGATCGGGGAGTTGGACTCTGCTTCGAACGGCGGAGCCGGCGGCCGTATCGAGGCTCTGGCGGCGCTCTTTAACGAAGCGAAGCTGACGGCCCGTGTTTCCGCGAACGTGGTGGGGCTGATCTGGACCAAGCTGATCGTAAATATCGGGATCAATGCCCTCACTGCCGTGACGGGTTTGAGGAATGGCCGCCTTGCCGAGCTTCCCGAGACGATGGAGCTGATGAAGGCGGCCGTGGGGGAGGCCTGCGCCGTCGCGGAGGCGAAGGGAATCCGCCTCGAGGCCGAGGACCCCTTGGAGCACACGGTCCAGATTGCGAGGCGGACGGCGGCCAACCGTTCTTCCATGCTGCAGGACGTGACGGCCAAGCGCGCGACGGAAGTTTCCGTGATCAACGGCGCCATCGTCGAGGAGGGCAAAAAGCTGGGTATTCCCACGCCGGTCAACGCCGTTCTCACCAATTTGGTGCTGACGAGACAGAAAACCTACGAAGAAATCTGAAACAAAATCTAAATTCAGGAGGGATTGTAAGATGAAGTATTGCAGTCGAAGCGTTGTTTTGCTGGTGGCCGTCATGCTGCTCGTTTGCGCGCCCATTGCCGGGGCCGCGCCCAGGTTTTCCCTGAAGCTGGGGCACGCCGTGCCCGAGGAAAACGCATACCACTACGGCGCGGTGAAGTTCAAGGAGCTGGTGGAGGCGAAGACCGGCGGAGAGGTCCAAATCGATGTCTTCCCCAACAACCAGCTCGGCACGGGAGAGCGCGACCTCATCGAAGGGCTGCAGCTCGGGACCGTCGATGTCTATGTGGGCTCGACGGGGCCTATGGGCGGCTTCGAGAAGCGGTTTCTGCTTTTCGACTTCCCCTTCCTCTTCAAAGACAAAAAGCACGTCTATTCCGTCCTGGACGGGGAAATCGGGCGGCACATTCTGAGCTTGCTGGACGCGAAGGGTATGCGCGGGCTGGCGTGGATGGAGAACGGATTCCGCAACCTGACGAACGTGAAACGCTCCGTAGGAGGCGTGGGCGACGTCAAGGGCCTCAAAATCCGCACGATGGAGAACAAGGTGCACATGGCGATGTGGCGCACCCTGGGCGTCGATCCGACCCCCATGGCCTGGAGCGAGGTTTTCACCGCGCTGCAGCAGGGGACCATCGACGGGCAGGAGAACCCCATTCCGGTGATCTACACCTCGAAACTCTACGAGGTGCAAAAACACCTGACCCTGACGCGGCATGTTTTTTCTCCCGCCATGATTGTCGTGGCGAAGGCGGTTTTCGATTCTCTGCCCGGGGAGTATCAGAAGATTTTCGCCGAGGCCGCGCAGGAGGCCGCGCTGTATGAGCGCGGGGTCTGCGACAAAATGGAAAACGATTTCATCGATTTGCTGAAGCGGAACGGCATGGAAGTGACGACGCCCGATCTCGCGCCGTTCCAGGACGCCTGCAGAAGCGTCTACGAAGAATTCAAAGGAGAACTCGGCGAAGACGCCGGACTGCTGGACCAGATTGTCGCGGCGGGAAAGTGACGAGGGAGGACCGGCGTGGGAGTCTATAGGAAAATACTGAATGTACTGCAATCATTTACGGAGTATGCTCTGTTTTCCATGCTGGCAGCGATGGTCGTCATCGTGTTCGCCCAGGTGATTTTTCGGTTTATCCTGCGGGCGTCCCTGCCTTGGTCGGAGGAAGCCGCCCGCTATATCATGGCGTGGATTTCGATGCTGGGGGCCAGCATCGGCATTCGCCGTAAAGGACATATCGGAGTGGAGGCGGTGGTGATGCTTCTGCCCTCCGCGCTCAAGAGGGTTGCCGCCGCTTTTACGGCTGTGATCGCCGCCGGCTTTTTCTCGGGCATGGTCTTTTACGGAGTGAAAATCTGCGGGGTCGTCGCGGCGCAGGAGTCCCCCGCGATGGAAATTTCGATGGCGGTCCCCTACGCTTCTCTCGTTGCGGGAGGGTTCCTGATGCTGCTCTACTCCCTGGAAGAATTTCTGACCCTGACGATTTGCCCCGCGCCGTCGGGAAGAGGCGCGTCATGATTGCGATTCTCTTTGTCTTTTTGATCGTTTTCTTTGTTCTGAACGTCCCCATCGCGGTTACCATCGGCTCGGCGACATTCTTGTCCTTGTTCGCGAGCCCGATTCCCCCCGCGGTTCTCGTCCAGAAGATGTTCACCGCTATGGATTCGTTTCCCCTGATGGCCGTTCCTTTCTTCATCCTGGCCGGGGCGCTGATGGAAAACGGAGGGATTTCCCGTCGTCTGATCCACCTGGCCAATACGTTCGTGGGGCATTTCGCGGGGGGACTCGCCTTCGTCGCCATCATCGCCAGCATGTTTTTCGGGGCGATTTCGGGCGCGGCGGCGGCCTGCGTCGCAGCTATCGGGTCCGTGATCATTCCTGAAATGGTCGCCCGCGGATACGGCAAGCCCTACACCGCGGCCGTCCAAGCGACGGCGGGAACGCTGGGCGTCATGATCCCGCCGAGCATTCCCATGATCATCTACGGAGTCATGACGGGCGTCTCCATCGGGGCGCTTTTCATGGCGGGCTTCATTCCCGGTATCGTCGTGGGGTTGTCCCTGATGTTCGTGGCGTGGCGAATCGCCCGCAAGCGCGGCTACAAAGGAGAGCGCCGCTTCACCTGGAGCGAGCGCCGGGCCGCCTTCGAAGACGCGTTTTGGGCTCTCTTGATGCCGGTGATCATTCTGGGCGGCATTTACGGAGGGGTGTTCACCCCGACGGAGGCCGCCGTCATCGCCGTCGTCTACGGGCTTTTTGTCGGTCTCTTCGTCTACAGGGAGCTGACTCTTGCCGGCATGAAGAGCATTTTCGTCAACAGCGCGGTCAGCACAGCCGTCGTCATGTTCATCATCGCGGCGTCTTCGGCCTTCAGCTGGGTCATCACCTCGAAGCGCGTGCCCCAGATGGTGGCGGAGGGAATGCTGGCGTTCTCCTCGAACCCCTATGTCATTCTGCTGCTGATCAACCTCTTGCTGCTTTTCATCGGCACCTTCATGGAGACGGTCGCCTCCATCATCATCTTGGTTCCCGTGCTGCTGCCCGTGTTGACCAGCGTCGGGGTCGATCCTCTGCACTTCGGCATCGTCATCGTCGTGAACCTTGCCATCGGTATGGTGACCCCGCCTCTTGGGGTCTGTCTGTTCGTAAGCTGCGGCATCGCCAAAATTTCGCTGGAGGATATTTCCCGCGCCGCGCTGCCTTTCATTGGCGTGATGATTTTCGACGTGCTCCTGCTGACCTACCTTCCGGCGCTCAGCATCATCTTGCCGAGGCTGATGGGACTCTACTGAGCGTCCGGCGGTGCGCCGAATGAACGGCGGAGAATTGTTTCTGTAAACGTTCAAGCTCGGCTGCTTCATTCAGCTCTGCCCTCCTGAGCTTGAACGTTTACAAAATTCAGAAGCTGAGGCGTCAGAAGTCGAGAAGTCAGGACTGAAAAAGCCCGGACCTGAATTCCGAAGAGAAAACGCGGCCACGCGCAAACGGAACGCTATACAGACGGCAGAGCGCATTTCACGGCCAAACACCCGGCGAATGCAACACGTGCAACTCTCAGGGCCCATTAGGTCACAATATTGCGAAATTTTGTAATCGTATAGATCCGCCGCGGGATAACGGCCGGCTTGAACCGGCGTTTCCATGATTCTCTTGCGGACGCCTTTTTTTACACATTTGACGTACAACGCGAATTGCGTGATACTATCGCCGGTGATACCCATGAACGAAAAAAAAAGAATTCTGAAAGCACTGGCCAGGGAAAAAACGGACAGACCCCCCGTGATCTGTCCGGGAGGCATGATGAATTCCGCCGT
>JAISWV010000438.1 GCA_031270755.1 Synergistaceae bacterium | reverse complement strand
ACCACAAACGGGAACTGGAAGAAGGCCTGACCCGAAGAGCGGAACCGGAGCTGTTCATCTGAGAAGTTTTTGAGGGTTCGAGGGAAGTTTCGAGGTGAGAAGTTTTTATTGTTGCGGGTTTTGACAAAAAATTTTAATGATGTATACTTTGTGTACTTTGTGTAAATTTTAATTAAAAGAGTGCCGCTTATATCGGAGGGACAGTCGTAAGCTGTCGAAATTCTGACTTGAGGCCGGCGATGAAAGGGAAACTTTCCTTTTCATCACCGGCTTTTTATTTTTGCGAGTGTTGTTTTCCTTTTTCCTTGAGAACTTTTTTATGCAATACCATTGCCAATTCCTTTTATAAAGTAACGTTTGGAGGTGATCTTAGGACGTTTCATCAATTCATTGCGCGGATGACACGAAGGCTGTTTGGGGTTGAACCGACGTTGGAAAGAGGTTGGAAAGAGTTGAAGGGAGGAAGTGTAATGGATTTCGGGTTGACTGAAGAACAAAAAATGGTGCAGGAGACGGCCCGCAATTTTGCGGAAAAAGAGATAGCCCCGTATGTGGAAGAGGACGAAGAGAACCACTACTATCGCAGGGAAATCTTGAAAAAGATGGGGGATCTGGGGCTTCTGGGGTGGAGCATTCCCGAGGAGTACGGCGGCAACGGCATGGGATGGATGGAAGGAGTAACGGCGCTGTATGAAATTGCGAAGGTGCACACCTCATGGAGGCTGAGCATCAGCGGGAACTGCTGGGGACCGGCGATGACCATCAACGAATGGGGAACCGAAGCCCAGAAGAAAAAGTACATACCTCCCCTTCTGAGCGGGGAAGCGGTGGGGAGCTTTGCCATGACGGAGGCGAACTCCGGCTCCGACGTCGGCGCCATGAAGACGTTTGCGGCGGACAAGGGGGACCACTGGCTGCTGAACGGCTCGAAGATGTGGATATCGGGCGGCCATGCCAGCGATATCGGGCTGTTGTACGCGGTGACCACGGAGGGCGGCGGGCCGAAAGGGCTGTCGTGCTTCATCATAGACTACAACGACACGCCGGGGGTCACGCGAATACCGATCACGAAGAAGGTGGGAATGTGGCCGGCGCCCACGTCGGAGTTGGTGTTCGAGAACGCGGTGGTGCCGAAGGAGAACCTGCTGGGGCCCTTGAACAAAGGCTTCCAAATCTGTATGTGGCAGCTGAACAACACCCGGATGGGCTGCGCCACCGGAGCCACGGCGCTGGCGGAGGCCGCACTCGAGGGGTCGATACAGTACGCGAACGAAAGAACGCAGTTCGGACAGCCGATCGGGAAATTTCAGATGATACAGCAGCAGATTGCGGAGATGAAGCTCGAAGAGGACGCGGCAAAGCTCCTCGTCTACAGGGCCGCGTGGCTGAAAGAAAATAAGATGCCGAGCCAGCAGGCGACGTCTATCGCGAAAGTGTCGGGCTGCAACGCGGCGGTACACGCGGCGAACGTGGCGATGAAGATATACGGCTCATATGGTTATTCGACGGAATACCCCTGCGGCAGATGGCTGCGCGACGCCAAACAGTTCGAGACGCTGGAGGGCACGTCCAACATTCACATGGGCATTGTCGCCAGCATAGAACTTGGCTTTCAGCCCAACAGATAAGAGCGACCCAAGGCGAGAGCCTCCCGAAAGGAGCATGAAAGATGAATTTTGAATTGACCGAAGATCACATTATGATGCGCAAGATGGTGCGCGACTTTGCCGAGAAGGAAGCCGCACCGGGCACGGAGGAGCGGGACGAAAAAGAAGAGTTCCCCATGGAGCTTTGGAAGAGGTGCGGAGAACTGGGGCTGGCGGGCGTAACGTTTCCGGAGGAATACAACGGCGCGGGCGCGGACTACATCTCCTACGCCATCACCGTCGAGGAGCTTTCACGGGTCGACGCCGCATTGGGCGTTACGGTTTCCGCGCATTCCAGTCTGTGCGCCAATCCGATTTTTCTGTTCGGGACGGAAGAGCAGAAAAAGAAGTACCTGCTCCCTTTGTCCACGGGCGAAAAGCTGGGAGCCTTCGGGTTGACGGAGGCCATGGCCGGTTCAGACGCTTCGGGGACGCGCACGACCACAGTTCGCGAGGGGAATGAATACGTGATCAACGGCTCCAAGCTCTTCATTACAAACGGATATTACGCGGACACCTACGTCATTACGGCCCAGATGGACAAGAGCAAGGGCAACAGAGGTATAGCCGCGTTCATACTTGAAAAAGGAACACCGGGCTTCTCCTTCGGCAAGAAAGAGAAAAAGATGGGCATTCGCGCTTCCTCCACCTATGAATTGGTTTTCGAGAACGCCCGGGTTCCGGCGGAAAATCTGCTCGGGCAGGAGGGGCAAGGGTTCAAGATCGCAATGACCACGCTCGACTACGGAAGGATCGGCATAGCGGCTCAGGCTTTGGGCATTGCGCAGGGAGCCTACGAACAGGCCCTCAAGTACTCCAAGGAGAGGGTGCAGTTCGGCAAACCCATCTCCGAGCTTCAGGCAATCCAGTTCAAACTGGCCGACATGGCGCTTCTGATCGAGGCCGCGCGCCTGCTGGTCTATCAGGCCGCTTTTATCGCCGGCGATCACAAGATCCCGGTTTCGAAATATTCAGCGATGGCCAAGACGTTCGCGTCCGAAACGGCAAACAAGGTGGCCACACAGGCGGTTCAGATATTGGGCGGTTACGGTTACACCCGCGATTACCCGGCCGAGCGCATGATGCGGGACGCCAAGATCACGGAGATCTACGAGGGAACCAACGAAATCCAGCGCGTCGTTATCGCCGCCAATATTCTCAAGGGTTAGAGGTTGAACTCGGAGATTGAATCGAGGCGGGCATAGGTAATAAATAAATAAATAAATAAACAAATAATTTGCGCTGCCATGACGCGGCGGAATGGAGGCAAGTATGAACATTGTCGTCAGCATCAAACAGACACTCGATACCGAGGCAAAGATCGCGTTGGACGGTAAGGGCAATATCAGCGGCGGCGAGGCGAGTTTTGTCATCAACCCTTATGACGAGTACGCCATTGAAGAGGCTCTGAAGCTCAGAGAGAAATTCGGCGGCGAGGTGACGGTCGTCAACGCGGGGGGCGAAAAAGCCCAGGAAGCCATTCGCACCGCCTTGGCCATGGGGTGCGACAAAGGGGTGAGGATCGACGTTTCCTCGTTGGAGAACCCGGACGAGTGGGTCCTCGCCGAGGTCC
>JAISWV010000403.1 GCA_031270755.1 Synergistaceae bacterium | reverse complement strand
CCTTCACTGTCGCAATCTGAAGCGATTTGAAACGAGATGATTTTACAGGGTCAAATATTTGCGTAAAGCAGCCCCCAGAAGCAGCAAGCCGATTATACCGTGGCCCGTGTTGCAACCGCCACCGCTGCTGTCGCTCTCGTCGTCTGGAGACGAAGTGTCCGGAGCTGCTTTGACGGTAATCACTTCCTGCGTCGTTCCCACATACTTTTCTCCGGTCTCGCTGTCCGCGAACTTGATCTTATAGGAACCGTCCGGCACAGAGCCTTTGGTACCATCCGGTTTTACAAGGTTGTTCACGTCGATATCCAGCGCTGTGGCACCGGAAGCGCTCGTTATGCTCGTCGCCACGAATGGGCCGACGTATGCGGGCGAGGCGCTACTGCTGACGTCGCTGGCTCCGCCGATATTCGCGGCTACGAACCAGAAGTAGAACTGCACGTTGGCCGGTATGGGAAGTCCGCCCTCCGCCGTTATGGTTATCGTCCAGCGCCGCCCCGGATTGATGGTGTCAGGAATCGTGACCGTCACGGTATTGTCCGGGACAGTTGGCGGTTCATTTGGTACGACCGGTTCCTCCGGTTCTCCAGGTTCTTCGGGGTTCTCTGGCTCTTCAGGTTCCTCTGGCTCCTCGGGTTCTTCAGGCTCCTCGGGTTCTTCAGGTTCCTCGGGCTCCTGGTTTCCGCCCCCAGGTCCGCCTGTTCCGTCGCCAGAACCGCCAGATCCTCCATCGCCAGGTTCAGTCGGGTCTGTCGGGTCCTCGCCGCCAGTTTTGGGGTAGAACGACCAAATATAACTAGAGGGTCTGGAATCACCATCGGTCTCTCCATTACCGCCTTCATTCAAACCAAAACCAACATGCACTCTCGTTATTTCGGAGATGGGGATAGGTGAATCGAGAGAGACCGTCCCCTCGTTGTCACTGAAGCCCGGGGGAGGAGTCCATACAAAAGAAAAGATCGAATTGCCACGATCGACCGCTATATTCCACAAACCACCCGGTACAGGAGGCGTAACGACTTCATCCAGATTATTCGCCGTGACAAACTTCCATTTGATTCCGGTAACGTTATCGCCTTCAGTCACATATTCGATATAAGGCACGAAGTTGTTCAGCAGGTCGGTGGTTGTGCGGAACGTCGGAATCACGAACGAGTGCACCGTATCTCCATACGTCGGGTGTGTCCACTCAAGCGTTTTCTCTTTTAAATTATTTTCTACGTCCGTTCCACCAAACACCAGAAATTGCCCATATCCAGCAGCTTCCCCTGCTTCCCAAGGGAGAAAGACAGTATCGTTCTCGTTCGTGGAATGCAATTTCAAAAGAAGGGGCCTGTCCTGATCCGCGATCACTTCCGCTAGTGGTGCTCTTGTGTAATCGTCTATCAGGAGCGAGTAACTGGCGTTTTTAACGGTCATAGTTCCTATTTCTCCGTCTTTGTCAAGTTCCGAACGAGAGTGGCGAACTCTAAGCACGAGCTTTTCGAATTGCGCTTCGTCATAAACACTTTTCCATAATCCGTCGACGTTGGCAATATGCGCGGCGGAATGATGGTTCGGAGCAACGACGGGTTGAGCCTCGGTGTAAAAATGCCAGTTATAGTTAACGACCGGCCGGTCCTTCTCAAGGGAGGAAAGATCTCTGTAACGAAGGCGCACCAAGTTCACCGCGTTCACCGGCAGGGGGGAGATACCGAAATCCATGAGATTGCAAGAGCCTTCAGGGACGTCCCCAGCCTTGAAGTCACGCCCTATTCCCAACTCCATGTAAGAAGGGTTATCCCAAGCATAAAATCTCAGGTGACGTACGCTCAGCGGAAAAGGAGCCGCAACGGCTGTCCCCGGATTGGCGGGATCGACGAATCTCCAATTGAACCCTGTAATGAACTCTCCGTCGGTCACGTATTCGACATAGGGCACGAAGGACGCCAACTGTTCCTCGGGGCTTCGGAAATCGGGAAGCGTAAAGGAATATGGAACATTGTCATACGCGGGATGCTGCCATATGACTTCCTTGAGGTTCAAGCCGTTTTCCGCCTCGCCGGTGAATGTCACGGGGGTCCCGTCTATCGAGGGCACAAAATCAATGTAATTGGGGTCTTCAGGGTCAATCCAAGACAGATTGAAAGATCTGTTTTCACCCACTACGGAAGCTATGGCGTTTTCATTTGCCGTAACGGTATAGGTGCCATTCTTGATTGTAAGGGTCCCCGGTTGGTCATCCAGGCTGCCTTCGGACGTGTCTTTTCCACGATTCTCCCCTATCGATAAAGATATTTGGGCGAATGCCGCTTTGTCGTAAACGCTTTTGCCGTCGAAAAGGGTCGCTCTGGTTCTATAATTTACATACGCTTGGGGATTTGGAAAAGTAAAGTCCCAATTGTAAAATACTTTTTGGCTGTCATCCACATCCGGGGCTTTAAACATCACGCTTATCGCCTCTATGTCGGTAAGAGCTACCGGCTGGGACACCTCAGAAGAACCGGAAAGCTCGTCGCCTCGATAAAAATCGTTGCTATCATCGCGGAAGATGAGATTGATCTTCCGTGAATCTTTGGTGGTAATCCACAAACCCCACAGCTGTCCATCAAAAGGCGCCGGAACGGGGACATCGGTCGCATTGGCAGTCACAAATCTCCAGTCAATCCCAGTTACTTTGCCCTCCCCATCAGTCGTGTATTCGATGTACGGCACAAACTCCTCTAGTTGTTGTTGAGCTGAACGATGCTCGGGTATAGTGTACGTGAAGGTTTTGCCGCCATAATAAGAGGGATACGACCATGTAATTTCGTGACCAATCAAACTTGGGTACGCCTCGCCAATAAACCACACCGGAATGTTGCCCACTCTGGGGGAAAACGTGACCCAATTCTCTCCATATCCCCCTTCTTGAAGGGACAAACCGAAATTTCCGCCCTCGGGCGCAGGTTGTCCCGTGGATAGGGTGTAGTTCCCTCCTTCGATATGAAACGTTCCCTCTGAACTGTCTGTCGCTATAGGACCGCGATTGTCATCTTCTACAAAAATGTTGAAGAAACTACCAAAACGCGCAGGATCATATACTGCTTTTCCATCTTGGAAAGAGACGCCGCCAGCGTTATTATAGACAACCGCTACATAAGGCTCCAGCGGAAAGGACCAATTATAAACTACCAGCTCGCCATTTGGGCCTGGAGCCTCGAATATAACGGCCACATTTCCTATCTCAGTAAGGTCGAGGGGATCCACCAAGTCAATATGACCGGATAAAAAACCATCTCCGTCGGGGAACTGTTCTTCAACGAGCACTATTGGGAACTGTTCGCCTTTGATGCCGAGGCGTACATTCCGCAATGTTATGTGATCAATAAGATTGTCTGGAACAGAAACACTTTCTCTGGGTGCCTTGGGGTCTACGAAGCGCCAGTCGAGTTCAACGACCTTCCCTTCTGAGCTGTAGATAAATTCAACGTAAGGCACAAATTTCCAATCGTCCAATTGTTGTTGGGTCGTATAATGTCGGGGGACGACAAAGTCTTGGGGCTGACTACCATTGTAAGAAGGGTGTGACCATCGGATCGTTTTGCCTGGTAATTCCGTTTCTACCGAGCCTCCAAAAACCAACCTCCTGTCTTCTGCCATTGGACCCATAGCTCCCAAAGCGCTGTTACTTGATCCATCCCATTTCAAATCGAATGTCCGACTGGCATTGTCAACTTCTTCGATGACCTCTCCGCCGAAAGTTTGCACGGTATATGTGCTGACTGGGAGAATTAACTGCCCCGTTTGATCGTCTTGCGGAGCATCCTCTATAAAAATGTTCAAATCGCTAAATCGTGCATAGTCATAATTGACCCTTCCACCGTGTATGGGAGCCTGAGAGTCGTAAATGACTCTACCACCATAGGGGGCTGCCCACGCCGCGCCCGTCAACGCAAAAATTCCCAACAACACACAGATAAGTAACTTCGTTGCCGAATGCCTCACTTTTAATGCACCTCCCGATTCTTTTAGAATTCATAATCCGCTGCGCTATTTTCCAAAGCCTAAAGTATCGAAATCCCTCGACAACAGCGTCCCTCCCCCGCAATGCAAACAACGGAGCCGCCTGTGTCTCCCGCAACTCCAGGTGAAAATCGTGCGTTCCAAGTCGAACCTTCCACGATGTTTTCAAATAATTAATTTAATTAAAACTCCAGGCCATCATTTTATCATGTTGCTGAGAAGCGCAACAGTAAATCTGCTCTCAAAGGCAAACTCTTTCAGCGAGCTTTCAACCCTTTCAACCTTCGCTTGCCTCGACATCAGAATAAGAAATCAAAGCTTCGCCGTCCAATGCAGTTGATCGTCTCTTCCCGCATCTACATTCGTAACTTCACTCTGTCATTTCATACGACACGCCGCTTCCGATGGGAATGCGCGGCAAATAGGCCTCGGCGGCGAAAATCAGGGCCGTAAAAAGGCCGCCAAGCCAAATCGGAAAAGTTTTTCTTCGTCATTGCGGTACACTCCCTCGTGTTTCGGCTGCTTTGCGCCGCTGGGGGAGATACCGGCGCAGCTTCTCCAGCACCACGCCGAAGTCCAGCGGTTTGCCTATATGGTCGTTCATACCGGCTTCGAGGCATTTCTCCACGTCTTCGCGGAACACGTTGGCCGTCATGGCGACAATGGGAATCTCTTTCGCCCCCGGAAGGCCCGTGGCGCGAATGCGGCGCGTCGTCTCGAAGCCATCCATCTCGGGCATTTGCACGTCCATGAAAATGATATCGTATTTGCCGGGATCTTCGCAAAAGAGCCTCAGAGCTTGCGTTCCGTTTTCCGCGCAGTCCACCGCAAGCTTGGTTGGTTCGAGAAGGGTCAGCACGATCTCGCGGTTGATTTCCACGTCTTCGGCCAACAGGATACAAAACCCTTCGAAGCGATCGATCTCGCCGCGCGCGTCGTCCGCGGCAAAGCCATCGTCCGCGCCGAGGCATTCGTTGATGCAATCCGCGATTGCGGACGGGAACAGGGGTTTCGGCAAAAATTTATCCACCCCGGCGCTCTTCGCCTCGTCCTCTATCGCGGTCCACTCCGCGGCGGATATCATGATGACGGTCGACCCGCCCGAAGCGCTTTTTATTTTGCGAGAAAGCTCTATTCCGTCCATTCCGGGCATTTTCCAGTCCACAAAACAGATATCGTAGGGGCCGTTCCTCTCGATGAGCGCCAGGGCTTCTTCACCGCCGGCGGCGAGGTCGCACATAATTCCCCACTGCCACGCCATTTCGCCGAAATACTCTCTTATCTCCGGGGTGTCGTCCACAACCAACACGTGCAGGTTTTCCCAGTTTGCGCCGGGATTCGAGAGGCTCAGCCGCTCGTCGAAGGCACGTTCGAGACGTACGTTGAACCCGAAGGTCGAGCCCTCGTTCAACGAGGATTTTATCCATATATCGCCGCCCATCATTTCGACGATGCGCTTGGAAATCGCGAGCCCCAGCCCTGTACCGCCGAATTTTCGGGATATGCTGCCGTCCGCTTGTTCGAAGGAGGTGAAGAGCCGCGCCTGTTGTTCTTCGCTGATGCCTATGCCGGTGTCCGTCACTTGGATTCCCAGAACGCAGGTGTCGTTCGCTTCGTCATTCGTCTCGTTACGTTCTTCATTCCGTTCTTCTTTGACGAGACGGGCGTCCAAATGGATGGACCCGCGTTCGGGCGTAAATTTGACGGCGTTGGACAACAAGTTCGTGATCACCTGAGCCAGCCGCTGGTCGTCGCCCATCAAGACCGGGGGGATATCTTTGTCGATATGGACGGTGAAATTCTGCCGTTTTTCGTCGACGCGGAAATTGATGACATTTGCCACCTTTTGCAGCATTTTCTCGAAGTTGAACTTCACGAAGGAGAGATTGAACTTATTTGCCTCTATCTTGGACATATCCAGAATATCGTTGATGACGCCCAGCAGGTGAGTGGACGCGTCGTCTATTTTGTTCAGGCAGTAATCTTTTCTTTCCATGCTGGAGGAGGCTTTTGCGATGACGGTCATCCCAATGATGGCGTTCATCGGGGTGCGCATTTCGTGGCTCATGGTGGCCAGAAACTTCGACTTGGCCCTGTTGGCCGCAAACGCCCCTTCGATACGCTCTTGCAGGGTTTCGAGCATGGAGTTCAGGGCATCGGCCAATTTTTTGCTCTCGCCCTGCCCGGTGACGGCAAGTTTTTTCCGCAGGCTTTCGCGTATCGCCTCCGACGTCTCGTACTCGCCGCTGGAAATAATGGCCGAAGCCTCGATCAACTCCTCGATGGGATGGACGATGCTTCGGGCCAGGAAGATCAGCACGGCGAACGCCAGCAAAAAAATGACCCCGGAGGTGAGCAGGATGACTCGCAAGAGGTCGTATGACGACTCCAGCAGTTCGCTTTTGTCGAAGACAACGGCAAGTTTCCAGCCCGTCATGTTTATGGTGTGGGTCACGGCGTATTCCTCGCTCCCCGGCTCTCCCCCGCTGTCGAACGTCCCGTCCGGCGAGGCGGCTATGCGTTTCCTCAGCTCCGGATATTCCTTGGGGTCCATGGAGACGTGTTCGGGGTGACGTCCGTCGGTGATGATACGTCCGCCGGCGTCGAATATTACCAGGTAGCCTGTTTTTAAAATACGCCGTCGGTCGAGGTCCTGCGTCAGGCTCTGCAGGCTGTAATCCACCCCCAGCAGCCCCAAAAAGTTGCCTTGAATGTCGCAAGTTTTGACCATGATGCTGCAGACCATGCCTCCTCCCGTGGTCAGGTAAGGCGAGGTCACGGTCACGTCGCGCTCGTCTTCCATGGCTTCCTTGTACCAAGAACGCTTACGGGGATCGTAGCCCGGAGATTTTATGTGCCCTTCCGGGGCTTGAGCATACTGGCCGTCCTCGTTCGCCATGAAAACCAACCCGTAATTGTCGTTGGAGTGCGAGACTCGGATAAATTCGTCGTAAATGAGCCGCTCGTATGGCGGATGATAGGCGTAAAGCAGCGTCGTTGTCTCGGTGGTATCCAGGTAACTGGTCAATTTTCCGCGTGAATTTCGCACCAAGTCCAATGACTTCAAGTATTTGACGCTCATCGTTCCAGGTTCTAAAAAAGTTTTGACTCGTTCTTCGACGCGTTCGAGCTGACTGATGGCCAGTGCGCGGAAAGCGTTGTCCGCGGAGTCTCTGGTCGAGGAAAAGACAATAAAGGCGATGCTGCCATAGGCTAAACTGAGACAGATAGAAAAAGTCAACACCAAACGCGTACGGATAGACATGTCGGATCTCCCCTCCCAAAGCCCGGGCAAATGTGAAAAACGGGATAAGATCTCAGTCTGAGAGTTTTTTTAGGATTCAGAGGAGAAGAAATCCCGATGAACGACAAAGCAAGTTTATGCCACAACAATCAAGATTGCAAATCGACCCTGTCATTTGAGAAAAAACTGTTAAAATAAGAACCATCGTCAAGCCAGGACACGCCGCAAACAGTTCCGCGCGGCTTTCAACGAAACCGTAAAGTTTTGTTGCGAGCGTGTTTTGACTTCATAATTCTGTGAGGTGTTGAAGATGGTACTCAGAAAAGGTACAAAAGAACGCGAAAAAACGGTTTCCATCCTGGAAGTTCCTGTCGACAGCGATCTCCCGGGCAGACTGCAAAGCATTTCGGAACAGACTGGCCTTTCCTCTCACGACCTCCTGCAAAAGTGGATTCTCCAGGAAGAATCGTGGATCAGGGTCATTCAGCGCGGCAAAGAAGCGGCAGACGGACAGGCAAAGCGGATGGAAACGAGCCCGGACACTTCAGACCTCGCCCCGCAAACCGAGGAAGCCGACGCCGATAACTCCGACTATCGGAAAACGCTTGTCGATAGGGTGAGAAAACTCAAAAAAGAGGGCGTGACTCTTACGAAAATAGCCGAAATTTTTAACGAGGAAAATTTGACGACCGTGAGTGGAAAGGGAAAGTGGTATTCAAGTTCGATCGCTTGGCTTCTGGACTCGGATAGATGATTCTCGGAATATGATTGACAAAACAAAAGCGATGTAAATAAAAACGAAAGCGGAAAAGGGTTTCGATTTTTATGGTTCCTGATTTGGGAAATCCGAGAAAACTGGAAAAAAACGCGCCGTCGGAAAAAGCGGCGGACCGGGGGGAGCGCTCCCCCCAGAAGGGAGCGTGTCCTCCGCGCAAGGCATCGTTGATACTGGAAAACGGACCGGCATTTCAGGGGTATTCCTTCGGCTGGGAGGCGCCCGTCACGGGAGAGGTGGTGTTCAACACCTCCATGGTGGGCTATCCGGAGAGCCTTACCGACCCGTCTTACGTGGGGCAGATTCTCACAGCCGCCTATCCCTTGGTGGGAAACTACGGCGTTCCCCCCGACACGCAGAAAGACGGAGTTTACGATTACTACGAGTCGGAAAAAATTCACGTCACCGGTCTGATCATTTCATCCTACTCCGCCGGCTACAGTCACTGGAACGCCGCGAAAAGTTTGGGAGAATGGTTGAAGGAGCACAAGGTTCCCGGCATCTACGGAATCGACACCCGGAGGCTTACGAAATTCTTGCGGGAGCAGGGCGCCATGAACGGCAAGATCGTTTTCGACGACCCTGACGAGATCCCGTTCGACGACCCCTCGCAGCGCAACCTCGTGGCGGAGGCCAGCTGCCGGGACGTCATTCGTTACGGCAGCGGGAAAAAGCACGTGGTGTTGGTGGACTGCGGTGTCAAGCACAACATCATCCGGTGCTTCCTGACGCGGGATGTGCGGATAACGCGGGTACCCTGGGACTACGATTTCAACGTACTCGACTACGATGGGCTTTTCGTTTCCAACGGCCCCGGCGACCCCGCCCTCTGCGGCGCCGCCATCAAGAACCTGCAAGCCGCCATACAAGGAAGCAAGCCCGTTTTCGGGATATGTATGGGCAACCAACTGTTGGCCTTGGCCGCCGGGGCGAAGACTTACAAGCTGAAGTACGGGCACCGCAGTCACAACCAACCGGTGCAGATCTACAAAACCACCAAGTGCTTCGTCACCTCTCAGAACCACGGGTACGCCGTGGACACGGCCACACTTCCCGACGACTGGGAGCCTCTTTTCGTCAACATGAACGATCAGACCAACGAAGGTATTTGCCACAAGACGAAGCCCTTTTTCTCCGCGCAGTTTCACCCCGAAGCGTCCAGCGGCCCTACCGACACGGAGTTTCTGTTCGATCGCTTCATGGACGCCATGAAAACATGAAAATGTGAACATGAAGATTGAAAACATGAAGACCGTGAAAAGGGAATAAAACGACCCGGCATGAAACGGCGCCATTTGCCGTCATTTTAACACGCACTGCAGTCCTTTGCCCGCAGCCGCGGCCGCGCTGCAACCCTCGCAGGACACACAAGCCGCGCGCCGCTCGTCCCTTGCGGCCCAGCGTTTCACGAGGTCGGGTTCGCGGATCAGAGGGCGGCAAAGGGAGATCATGTCGGCCAAACCGTCCCGCAAAAGCCGTCGGGACGTTTCGAGAGAACGTATGCCTCCCACCAGCATCAGGGGCATTTTTTTGACGCCGGCCTTGTAGAGGCGCGCCGCGTCCTTGTAGTAGACCTCTTCGTCGGGCGTCTTGGGGTCGCCGGGACGGTGAGACGAGTAGCGGGCAACGGGCCCTCCCCCGCCGCTCACCTCCATTGCGTCGAGCCCCTCTTTTTCCATGAGGACCGACGTCTCCACCATCATCGAAGGGGTCAGGCCGCCCTCGATGAAGTCCTCGGCGTTGATTTTCGCCGTCACGGGGTAGTCCTTCCCCACGACTCCGCGGACGGCCTTGTAGACCTCGACCAGGGCCCGGGCGCGATTCTCGGTGTTGCCGCCGTAGCGGTCAGGCCGCTTGTTATAGTAGGGGGACAGAAATTCCCCAAGACAATAGGCGTGGGCGGCGTGGATCTGAACGCCGTCAAATCCCGCTTGCACGGCGCGGACCGCGGCTTTCGCGAAGTCCTGCGTCAAGATGGCGATGTCCTCTTCGTTCATCACCCGGGCTCGCTCTCCTTTGGCGTTTTCCGCCGCTCCCGGGGCTATGGGGTCGAACCCGGAAAGAGCCCGGCTGGCGTTGGCGCCTCCGTGGGCGAGCTGCGCGAAGATCAGAGCTCCCGCCTCGTGGACCGCGTCGCACATCTCACGCAGACCCGGAAGCAGGTTGTCGTCGTGGATGCCCAACTGCCTCAGACTGGCTTGGCCGTCTTTTCGGACGTAGGCGTGGCTCGAGAACAAAAGCCCCGTCCCTCCCTCGGCCAAAGTCCTCATCAAGCGCGTCAGCTCCGCCGTCACCGCGCCCTCCGTAGTCGCCATGCCCTCCCATGTGGCAGAACGCACAAAACGATTTTTCACCGTCACCCCTCCGATGGCGATGCTGTCGAACACGTCCATTTCAACACCCCTCACATCATGAAAATTTGTGATTTTTACAAACGTGACTATGCTACCACAAACGGAGTTGCGGATTTTGATGGTTTTCTTCATCAGTACTTGCAAAATTGAATTTTTATGTGCATGATAGTAATAGTACAGAATTTTTATTCAGGAACACGTGCAGCGGCCGAACGGGCTCTGGAGTTCAATGAATAGAGGATCTCGGGGGGGCCGGAGGGTTTGCTTTTGAGCGAACGATAAGCAGCGAACCGGCGAGGAACGAGCCGTGTGAGTCGCTTGCTTTCTTTGTTGGCTCCGCCCCCTGAATTTAATCAGAAAATCAGAAAAAAGGGAGTGAACCTTGTGAGCAAACGTCAAATATTGTCGAGATCGTCCGCGAAAAGCAGGATTTTCGTCTACATCCTGCTGGGGCTGCTGGGGATCGTCGTCGTCGGGGCGGGGATCGTGTCTACCGTGGACATCGCGGGGGACGCGGTCGCCGGCTTGGCCGCGAAAACCGTCAAAGAAAAGACGGGAATGATCCTCACCGTGCGCAGGACAAGGGGAAACCCCGTGCGGGGATACACTTTCGACGACATGGCTCTTGCCTCGGCGCCGGAGGCTTCCGGCACAGGGGAAAACCGGCTTTTTGCGGCCCAAACCCTGACGGCGCGGGTCAACTTCATGTCGCTTCTCCGGGGTTCTCCCAGGCTTTCGCTTTTGGCCATAGGCGGCGTGGACATGGATATGGACCGGCTCGTCCAGGAGATTTCCAAGATCGAGTTCGGGGGCTCCTCCTCCGGCGGCGAGGTCCCCATCGACTGCGTCCGGCTCCAGAACAGCCGGTTCACCTCCAAATGGGGAGCGATCGACGTCAACGACGCGGACGTCGTGATCGAAGGCTCGTTGATGAGCGCGATCTTTGCCGGAGCCGTCAACGACGTTCCCGTGAAAGGCGTGCTCGACGCGGATGTTCGCGGGAGCGCAGCCAGCGTCAACAGGATGGAATTTCGCGTGGGAGAGGGCCTGCTGACCGCCGCGGGAAGCGTCAAGCCGACCCACGACGCGGGCGGAACCACCTCAGGTGGAACCACCCCGGGCGGGACCACCGCCCTGGACTTTCAGGGGTCCATCAAGGGCCTGAACGTCTCGGAAATCACCTCCTTTTGGCCTGCTTTCCTTTCCTCGGACGACTACGCCGGAAACGCGGACGTGGACTTTACCATCGAGGGAGCGGGCAGTAACTTGCTGATCGCGGCCGCTCTGAATTTCAAAGGCTCCTTGCTGGGCGGCTATCCTCTTTCGGAGCTTTCCGCTCAGCTGAGATACGCCGACATGCGCCTTTCCGCCGAGAACGTGAAAGCCACGGCATTGAGCGTCCCCATCGAGGGGAGCGCCGCCATGGCCATGCGGACCGGCGAAACGCCTTCCATCATGATCAAGCTCCACGGAGGCAACGCCCCCCTTGCGGAGTTGGCAAAGGCCTATCCCGTCCTCGGCAAGGTGGACGGCACGGTGGAGAAGTTCACGGTCAACGTCCAAGGGCCCACCAACGCCCTCTCCGGAACGATCGAGCTCTCGGCCCCCAGAGTCGTTCTTATGAATAAACGAATCGAGAACTTTGCCGTGCAGGT
>JAISWV010000381.1 GCA_031270755.1 Synergistaceae bacterium | reverse complement strand
TTTAGCAAATGCACGCCAAAATGACATCCTTTTTTCCATTCGCACCGCCATGAAATTATGAAATATTGGTATGAGGAGCAGAACTTTTATGATATGCCGTAAGATAAAGCTACGCCCGTTTCGGGCATTTCAGACGCCAAGGGCAACGGTGGCAGCGTTCGTGGTGAGGGATCCAGGGGCCCCGGGCTGCGGCTCGGGCTACGGCGGCGATTTGACTCTGCATTGCCGCCCAGTCTCCGTCCCCAGGAAAATTTTTTGTATCGCCCAACCTCCCGCCCTCTCTCAGAAAAATCAATCCGACGTCCACACCGTCGAAAGGCAGGGACAGGCGCTCGGTCAGCAGCTTCACCACCAGGGCGTAAAAAGCGAGCTGGGCGCGGTACAGTTCGGCCGGCGCGTTGTCGGATAAGGTGATCTTATAGTCCCGAACGTGCCACCGCCCTTCTTCCCGCCACACCACGTCCGTGGCCCCGACGAGGCGCACGGGCGAGCCTCGGCCTTCGTCCGGAGCGTCGTTCGCCGCGTCGATCGCCATGCAAAACGGGCTTTCCCGGCGCAGCGTGCCCTTTTGAATCGCATCTGCCAAAGACCGCCCCTCGTCGGAGCGGGAGAAGTCGGTGAACCATCCGAGCAGGGCTTTCCTGTTTTCGGCGTTTCGCCAGGTCTCGCGCAGCGCCGTGGAAAGCCGAAGCTCCACCGTTGCGTTGTCCAGCCAGTCTCGGAGCGTTTCTTCCCTCATATCCCACCGGGACAAAATCCAGTGGGCGATGGAGCCCAGTTCGGATCCACCCACGGAGTCGGCGTCCGGGACTTCCCAGCGCAGGTCCAGGCCCTGTCTGTGGCGCCTCCGCCAGGCGAAAGGGCACCACTCGAACAACGCGAAGGACGTCGCGGAAAAGCTGGAAAGCGCGATATCCGCGCCGGGCAGCGACATCGACAGCGGCATACTGTTGCCCAATTCGCCTTCCAGTTCATTTTCCGTCTCGTTTTCGCCGAAGAGCGGCAATATACTGAGCTCTTTCGATGGAGGTTCCTGCGACTCCGCGTAAACCAGCGGAGGCCCCGCCAGGTCGCGCCAATCGCAATCCCGTTCCGCCGCCAGCCAGTCCAAGGTCCAGGAAAGCCATGTGTCGTTCTTGACGGTTCTCTCGCCCCCGTCTTCTTCGTTGACGACGCCGCACAAGATCAGGGAGTCCTGGGCGCGGGTGGCCGCCACGTAGAACAGGCGGGTGCTTTCCTCCAGTTCGCTCTGGGCCTCCAGGGCGCGCTCCCATTTCAGGGAGTACATCTTGACCTCGGGTTCTCCCTCAGGGTCTTTTTCGTCGGCGTCGGGTTTCATCATGTCCGGCATGTCGGAAAGGGCCACGCCCATGTGTTTCGAAGCGACCACCGTCGTCAAGATCCTGGGCCGCGAGCCCCGTTCCATGCGCATCACGGCCACGACGGGGAACTCCAGTCCTTTGGAGGCGTGAACGGTCATGACGCGCACGGCGTCAGCGTCCGGCTCCATCCACTCCGGCTCCTCGATGGCCCGTCCAGCCCGCAATGCCGTGTCCAGCCACTGGGCGCAGCCGGCCAGGCTGGGAGACACCCCGTTTTCGTACTGCCGCGCCACCGCTATCGCACGGGTGACGTTGCCGACGACCCGAAGACGCTGGGCGGCGTCGAAAGAGGCCAGCCACCTTCTGTCCTCCAGCAGGTAAGAAAGCACGGCGGAAGGCCCTTTCAAACTGCCGAGGCGGCGGATGTAGGACAGACGCTGGGCGGCAGCCGGCAGCCGCTCCCGCACCACACCGGGAAGAGGCGCGGAGGTCTGGAGGCACGCCTGGACCTCCTGCTGGGGAACTCCCGAAAAAGGAGAGGCCAGCCAACCGCCCAACGCCGTCTCGTCGTCGGGAAAGGCGGCGACCCTCAGCGTGTTCACCACGTCCACCACCTCTCCTCGGGAGAAATAACTCATGCTTTTCTCGAAGACCACAGGCACTCCCTCTTCTTCGAAGGCGGCCTCCAAGATCTCGTACTCGCCTCGGGTCGGAGTCAGGACGGCGAAATCCTTCCACCTCACGGGCCGAAGGCAGCGCCGTTCTTTGTCCCAAATCGTGCGCCCCTCTTTCACGTGACGGGCGAACATACGCGCCAGCCCCACGTCCAGGCGCTCTCTCGCGTTGTCTCCACGCCCTTTTTTGACGGACAGGAGCAGGGTGAAGGGCGGCACGGTCGCCAACTGGCGTTCGGGCAGCTCCGGAACGGACAGCGGCTCGAACTTCAAGCCTTCCATGCGCTTTCCCACCCCGAGCCCATCTTTCCACACCCGGGCGAAGAGGGAGTTGATTCGCTCCATCAAGGCGGCGCGCGTTCTGAAGCTCACGTCCAGGGTAACGTCGGAGTTGGACGCCCGGCTTTGCGACACGTAGTCGGCGAAGAGGGTCAAATCGGCGTGGCGAAATCGATAGATCGCCTGCTTGGGGTCCCCCACGAGAAAGAGCTTTGCGCCTTCTTTTTCGCGCAGTGTCCGAATCATGATGTCCTGCTGGGGGTCCGTATCCTGGAATTCGTCGATCAGGACGTGCTTGAAGCCCTTTGTCCGGGCGTCTTTGAGAATGGACTGCGACGCGAAGTCGATCATGTCCGAAAAGGAGAGGAGGCCCCGCCTTCGCTTCGTCTCGTTCCACACCCCCCAGGCAAAGGCGGAAAGACGCAACAGGCTCGTGCGCAGACGCTGTTCTTGCTGGGAAAGAGGGGAGCTCGGAGGGTACTCGGAAAGAGCTATCCAGTTTGCCTGAGCGTCGCGCCATCTTCCGGAGGTTTGCCCCAGGCGCCCGGCGATTGCCTTGAAAAGTTTGGAGTTGTCGCCGCTCAACTTCGAACAGAGGTCCAGGTAAAACGCCCTCTGAACGTTGGGAGACGGCGAGGCTTCCAGCAGGAATGCCTGCCAGGTCTCGGCCACATCGGCTAGGGGGATCGCCGGGTTGATCCGCTTTGCCTCGGTTTTTTCCAGCGCCCTGTCGCGGGCCTCGAAGATTCCGCGGCGCAGCTCCGCGTCCGCGAAAATTTCCTTCCATAGAAGCCACGCCTCCGCCCATCGGGGCCGGAGCAGCTCCAGGACGGCCTCCGACGCCTTCCTTGCATGGGCGTCCAGCAGAGTCGCTCCCACCTGTTCCACGTCGTCGGCCCAGGTCAGAAGGGTCTCGTAGGAATGTCCAAGGCTCGAGTGCAGCTCGGTCACATCATGGGCCAGCTCGCTCAGCACGGAAGGCCCCCATTTTTCCAGGGCGGCCAGGAGAGTCGCGTCGCTCTTGAGAAACGAGGCCGTCTCCCGCAGGGTTTTGTTGGCATGCAAGGCCAGAGGCAGAAGGTCCAGATTTTCCAGGGCCCGCTCCAAAGAGCCCCAGAACGCGTCCTCCTGAGGCGCGCTCACCACTCCCGACCGAGGGTCCAAGTCCAAAGAGAGCCCCGACTCTCGAATCACGCGGGAAGCAAAAGAATGGATCGTCGATATCCACATTTCGTCGAAGCCGTCTTCCACGACCCGCCACTCGGCCTTTTGTTGGTCGGACAAACCGGGCAGGGAGGCGATCAGCTCGAAGGTCCTGCGCCGGATGCGGTCCTGCATTTCACGAGCCGCGGCTTCGGTGAACGTGAGGGTCAGGATGTTCTGCGGCAAACACTCCGGGTCCGAGAAAAGGAGACGGGCAAACCGGGCGGACAACACCCAAGTTTTCCCCGTACCGGCCCCCGCCCCGACGGTGATCAGGCCGTCGTCGCAAGACACGGCCCGAGCCTGCCCCTCTGGGGTTCCCTCCGGCAAAAGCGCTTTCGACGCGAAATCGATCAAGCACTCTCGCAACTCGACAGCTCGCCTTATTTTATATTTTCTCTTATATTTTCTTTTATGTTTTTCGCCAG
>JAISWV010000359.1 GCA_031270755.1 Synergistaceae bacterium | reverse complement strand
GTGGCGAAATTTAGCCTCAGGGGGCGTTCGACCGTTACCCGATGAAAGCCGAACTCCTTGCCATCGAAAATGCGGACATGAGATCCATCAACAAATTCTCCATAAAGGCGCACGATATCCGCGCGTTGCTGATCGCAAATTTCATTTCGTTTGTTGCCAAGAGACTTCCGCATCTTTTTAAAAAACGACGTACCATCGATCAAGGCCACTTTTCCGCGACGAACCTTTTCCTTACGATTGCTCAAAACCCATAAGTATGTTTGTATTCCCGTATTATAGAACAACTGATCCGGTAGCGCGATTATGGCCTCAAGCCAATCGTTCTCAATGACCCAGCGACGGATCTCGCTTTCGCCCGATCCTGCCCCGCCCGTAAATAGCGGCGAACCATTGAAAACGATAACCATGCGGGTTCCACCATCGGCGGCCTCTTTCCTTTTGGCCCACATCTGCTGGAGAAATAGCGGCGCCCCGTCATTGATCCTGGGCAAACCGGCACCAAAACGGCCGCCAAATCCCTGTTTTTCGTGCTCGTCGCGTATGCATTTTTCCTCTGGTTTCCATTCCACCCCAAATGGGGGATTTGCTAAAAGATAATCAAAGGTTTGGCTCTTGAATTTATCTTGGGTAAAACTATCGCCAAACGCGATATGATCAATATTTTGGCCTTTAATGAGCATATCAGAGCCACGGATGGCGTAAGCTTGATCGTTGTAATCCTGCCCAAATACTTCAAGTCGGCCATCACCATTCAGCCTATGTACAAATTCCTCGGCACATGAGGGCATGCCGCCAGTTCCACACGCGGGGTCATACAGCGTTTTAACAATCCCATCCGTGGTCAGAGCCCTATCATCTGAATCGAACAAGACTTCCACCATCAAACGAATGACTTCCCGTGGTGTAAAATGATCACCTGCTTCTTCATTGGAGGCTTCGTTGAACCGGCGAATCAATTCCTCGAAAATATACCCCATAGTATCATTCTTGACCCTTTGGGGATGCAGATCGAGTTCCGCGAATTTTTTGACCACCAAAAACAGGCGACCGGATTTGTCCAGCTTGTCAATATGCTCTTCAAAACCAAAGTGTTCGATAATCCCGGAAACGCGTGAAGAAAACCGTTTAATATATAGACGAAGGTTATTTGGAAGATCATCGGGGGCATCTACCAACTCGCGGAAGGTGAAACGACTCGAGTTATAAAATGGGAGTCCCGTTTCCCTTTGGATGATAGTTTCCAGATTTTTGATTTTTCCACCTTCCAGTCTTTTGAGGCGAGCCGTCACTTTGTCCTTAAAAGGTTCAAGCAGGCAATCCAGCCTGCGGAGAACGGTCAATGGCAACATGACGTCTTTATGCTGGTTGGGGCGATAGGGCCCCCGCAACAAGTCCGCGATGGACCAGACCAATGATGTCATTTCGGTTACTACGCTCATAATTACGCCTTGCTTTAGCGACATATTTCCTGAGACGACAGCACGTCGCCCGACCATTGATGGAAGCCACAATATATTATCGGCCGAATTGACGGTTCAAATTCAGTGGTTTAGTCGGAACATGCCGATCACAGTACACGATTAAAAAATAGTATTTTGATACAACCTATTAAACAAAAGGTAATAACAAAGAGGATGGATATCAACTTCAATCGAAACAACCAGCCGCTAGGACGTGACTACTATGTTACGAGTCGTTATCGAGACTCCCGAAACCATAATTTTTCGAACACCTGCATCACCTCGTAGGTGATTGTCGCCGCTAGATGGATTCCACCGAGGTGAACGTCCTGCTGTACCAGGTACTCCGACATAGGCGAGTCGCTGGTGACGGTGGACGCACGGGACTGGACTGAAGCCTTAGCGCGCCTGTATGGCTTTTCGGACCCGCCCTCGCGGTCTGAAGCGGCGTTCGTGGATATCGTGGAGCTTGCGGGTTCCTTGTCAGGGTACCCTGTCGGGTCGAGCGGCGGAAGCGACGCCGCTTCTTTTCATTGGCCGACAGGGGAAAACCATGGGCGGAATACCACAATCGCTCCGCGAAACCATCGCCAGAAACATCCGTAACTGCCGCCAGGGAGAAATTTCCTGAACGCGGCGGGGCCAAGCAGTGCGCCGAAGCGTTTTCCCGCTTCATCGGGAAGAACGTCAGTCCCCGGCAGTGGAGTCCGTGGGAGCGCGGCATGCGCACGCCCGACGAAACCCGCCTCGGGCAGATTGCGGCATTTTTCGACAAAACAGTCGAATACATGCGCCGCGACAGCCGCGACCCCGTTCCGAGCGCGCCGCCGTCCTCTCCGGAAGTCGCCCCGCCCTACCTCTCCATGTCCACCCCTGAACTCCTCAAGGCCATGTGCCGCGACCGGGTAAAGGCTGTGTACCAGGTGGAGGTGTCCGTCTCGTCGGTGCGGTTCGTGCCGTGCGCAGGGCAAGAGCACTATATATTGAGTATTTGTTCTCTTATTCCACAAATTGAGGACAAAAAGGTGCTGCAATGGCTCCAGCGGGTCATACGCGCCAAAACGAAAACCGAAGTGGAGGACAACACAGCCCAACTGTATGAAATCAATCGCAAGATGGGCCAGATGAGCAAAGACCGCGATGTGCTCTTGACGCTACGCTTGCATGGTGAAATCGAAGCCGACACCTACGCCCGCAAGGATGGCGAATTGCGGAACCTTATGAAACGTCTTCAATTGCAACAGGAAGGCCAAGCGCGACAGAAAACCGAGATAGGCGATGTCGCGATGAAAGTACTTGAACTCTCGCAACGCCTGAAAGAGAAATGGGTTAAAGCGGATATCGCCGAAAAACGGGTAATCCTCGAAATCGTCTGCTCGAACCTCGCCTTCAAAGACGCAAGTCTAGAAATATCAATGAGAAAGCCCTTCGACGTCATCGCCATCGTCGAAGGGCTCAATTTGAAAATTGGTGCCGGGAGTGGGACTTGAACCCACACGGCCTTGCGGCCACGGGTTTTTGAAACCCGCGCGTATGCCATTCCGCCATCCCGGCGATCCGGAGGGAGGCATTATAGGGGGGATTTT
>JAISWV010000352.1 GCA_031270755.1 Synergistaceae bacterium | reverse complement strand
TTTATCGAGGCCGCAAAATCGTACAGCACTCCGGATTTCAGGATCATCGTCAAATATGTCCTCCCAAACGCAATGGGGCCTATCATCGTACACGCCACCATGTCCATCGCCTCGATGATGCTTTTGGCCGCCGGACTGAGTTTCATCGGCATGGGAGTTCAGCCTCCCGCTCCGGAGTGGGGAGCCATGCTTGCGGAAGCCAGAGAGTACATGAGGACGGAGCCATATCTCCTGTTTTTTCCGGGGATGTGCATTTTGCTCTCGGCCCTGGCCTTGAACCTGGTCGGCGACGGATTGAGAGACGCTCTCGACCCGAAACTCAGGGATTGATTTTCGTGAGAAATGACTATAGGAGACTCGATATGGGCGAAAAGTTGCTTGAAATCAAAAATCTGACGGTCGCCTACGAGACCGATCTGGAGACGGTGCACGCCGTCAACAATATAAGCTTCAGCCTGGAAAAAGGATCGACCTTGGGCATCGTCGGGGAGACCGGCGCGGGGAAAACGACCACCGCCCTCTCGATTTTGCGCCTTCTCCCCGAGCGGACGGCGAAAATCAGAAGCGGCGCCGTCTTGTTCAAGGGAGAAGACCTCCTGTCTTATACCGAAAGCGGTATGCTCAAGGTTCGGGGGGCCAAGATCTCCATGATTTTTCAAGATCCCATGACGGCCCTCAACCCTATTTTGACGGTGGAAGACCAGATAGGCGAGACCTTGAGGTTCCACAACGCCGAAAACAAGACCAGTGCCGAAATCGCGGCGAAGGTCGAAGAAACTCTGGAGATGGTGGGTATTCCGGCTTTCAGGAAAAAGGACTATCCCCATCAGCTATCCGGTGGAATGAAACAGCGCGTCGTCATCGCCATCGCTCTGGCGTGCGAGCCCGAGCTTCTCATCGCCGACGAGCCCACGACCGCCCTGGACGTCACCATTCAGGCCCAAGTTCTCGCGATGATCGAAGAGCTCAAGACCCGCCTCGACACCTCGATGATCATGATCACACACGACCTCGGGGTCGTGGCGCAAACCTGCGACGACGTCTGTGTCATGTACGCCGGAGAGATCATTGAAATCGGCTCGGCGGAGGACATATTCACCGCCCCGGCGCACCACCCCTACACGGTGGGCCTTTTCGGCTCGCTTCCCAACCTGAAAGCCGATACCCCTCGATTGAGCCCCATCTCCGGGCTCATGCCCGACCCCACCAACTTGCCCAAGGGCTGCAAATTTTCACCCCGCTGCCCCCGCCGCATGGACATTTGCGAAGAAAAAGAGCCGTCCGCCTTCGTCAACGGCACCCACACCATCTGCTGTCATCTTTATTAGGAGGCGCATCGACAATGCCAATACCAACAAATTCAATTCCAATAAACTCAACACCGACAGTGCCGGCACCGAAGACTCTGGTCGAGACAAGAGGGCTGAAAAAATATTTCAAAGTTTCCGCGGGTTTTCTGCACGCCGTGGACGACGTCGACGTCAAAATCCAGGAGGGGCGAACCCTGGGCGTCGTCGGAGAATCCGGCTGCGGCAAGAGCACTTTGGGAAGGACCATTCTCAGACTGATCGAGCCGACCGGAGGGGCGGTTTTTTTCGAAGGGGCGAATATTTTAGAGTACGACAAGAAAAAAATGAGCGTCGAGCGCTGCAAAATGCAAATCATTTTCCAAGACCCCTATTCGAGCTTGAACCCGCGCATGTCGGTGCAGGAGTTGATCGCGGAGCCGCTGATCGTGAACAAAGCCTGTGCGAAAAAGGCCGAGGTCTATGAAGAGGTCTCGAGACTCATGGACATTGTGGGGCTTGCCGAGCGCCTGGCCGGAGCTTATCCCCACGAACTCGACGGAGGCAGGCGGCAGAGAATCGGCGTCGCGAGAGCCCTTGCCCTAAAGCCCAAATTCATCGTGTGCGACGAGCCCGTCTCGGCCCTCGACGTCTCCATTCAAGCTCAAATCCTGAACCTGCTGATGGACCTGCAGGCCGAAATGGGACTCACCTACATGTTCATCACCCACGATCTTTCCGTGGTGAAACACATTTCCAACGAGATCGCCGTCATGTATTTGGGAAAATGCGTGGAGCGCGCTCCGTCGAAGGAGCTTTTCGCCCGCCCGGCGCATCCTTACACCCAGGCTCTCCTGTCCGCGATTCCCGTCCCCGATATCGCCATGCGCAAAAAGAAAGCGGAGATCCTCAAAGGCGAGGTCGCAAGCCCTGTCAATCCTCGTCCCGGCTGCCGTTTTGCGGTCCGATGCCCCATGACCCGCGCGGAATGCACCTTGTCGGACGCGCCCCTCAGAGAAATTTCGCCGGGCCATTTCACGGATTGTGTTCTGGTGAAGTAGAAAGTATAGATAGGTAGTATAGATAATATTAAGGAGGGTATTGGAAATGAAGAAAATCGTTTTATCTCGTTTGTTCCTCGCTTTGGCTGTAATGGCATCGTTGATTTTTGCCCCCTGCGGCACGGCGGCGGCCGCAAAACGCACGGACCTCAACCTGTGCGTTCCCCAGGCTTTTCGCGCGTTCGATCCCCACTACAACACCTTGATCGTCGAAAAGGTCGTCACGTCGCAGATATTCGAGCCCTTGTACTTCACGGACGACAACGCCGTCAGTCATCCCATTCTTGCCGAAAGTCACGAGGTGACGCCGGACAATCTGACCTACACGTTCCGCCTGAGGAAGGGCGTCACGTTTCACAACGGGGAGGAGCTCAAGGCCGAGGACGTGGTTTTTTCTTTTGAAAATGCCATGAAATCCCCTTACATGCTCTTGTACGTGGATTCCATCGACGCCATAAGCAAGGTGGACGACTACACCGTCGCGATAAAACTGAAGTACGCGAACGCTCCCTTCGTGACCGGCCTGAACAACATCGGTATCGTGAACAAAAAGCAATACGAGGCGGCGGGCAAGGACGTCGGAGATCGACCCTGCGGTACGGGGCCCTACAAGTTCGAATCCCATCAGCTCAACGTCGGCGCGGTGCTGAAAAAATACGACGGCTATTGGGGAACCCCCGCCTCCATCGAAACCCTGAACTGGAAGGTCATCCTGGATATGTCCACGGAACTCATCGCCCTGGAGGCCGGCGAGCTCGACATTTTGGACGTCCCCACCCCCAATTGGAAAAGCATCGTGGCTCAGGACAAGTGGGTCACCATCGACAGGCCGTATACCCACGTCAGCTACGTCGAGTACAATCACGAAAAAGCGCCTTTCGACAACAAGCTCGTCCGTCAGGCGATCAACTACGCCATCAACAAGGAAGACGTGATCATCATGGCGAGAGACGGCCTTGGGGAAGCTACCTACACGATGGCAAAGTCTCCTTATGTTTTCGGCGCCACGACCGATTGCCCCAAATACGATTACGACCCGGAGAAAGCGAAAGCTCTGCTGGCTGAGGCGGGTTATCCCGACGGTTTCGACGCGGGGCCCATTTTGACGGTTGGAGGAACGTATTTCGAGAAAATCGCCCAGGTTCTGATGGCCAACTTGGCGGACATCGGTGTCACCTCCACCATCGAGGCGCGCGAAACCGCCTCCTGGATATCGGACACCAGCGCCGGCAACTATAGAATCGCAATCATGGGCAGGACGACGGAACCCGATTTCTCTTTCTTCGACATCGTATACGGTTCGCAGTACATCGGCAGCACCAACCAGGCCCGATACTCGAACCCTCGCGTCGACGAGCTGTTCGTGCTGGGCAAGGGAACACTGGATAGAGAAAAAAGAAAAGAGTATTACAAAGAGCTGATCGACACCGTACAAGACGATGCCGTCTACGCGCCGCTCTTTTTCAGGACCATGCCTCTCGCTCACGATAAAAAACTGAACTACAAGTATTACCTCAACGTCGTCAAATACGTTGAATGCAGCTGGAACGAGTGATTGGAATGGGCGATTGGAATG